>MNYV01000143.1 GCA_001873285.1 Nitrospirae bacterium CG2_30_53_67 | reverse complement strand
CCATGGACGGGATCTCCTCTCGGTGATTCATACGGTCAGGAGCCGCACCAAGGTGGCCGTGCTCACGGATCCGAAGAACCATCCGTCGCGGATCGCGAGGGCCCTGCTGAAAGCCGGTCTTCCGGACACGACGGTCTATGTCTGCAGCCGGTTGGGAGGACCGGATGAGAAGGTCTGGCAGGGGAACCTCTCTTCACTGACCGGGAAGCGGTTTCCCGATCTGAACGTGATGATTATCCTGAACGACCGGGCCGGGGAGGAGGGATTCGGGATCCCGGATCATGTCTTGGCCCACGACAAGGGGATGATCACCCGGTCCGAGGTCAGGGCCGTGACCCTTGGGAAGCTCAGGATCGGGCCGGGCCATATCCTCTGGGACGTGGGCGCCGGATCCGGTTCGGTCTCGATCGAGGCCGCCAGGCTGGCCCGGGGGGTTACGGTCTATGCCGTGGAGAAGTCGGCCAAGCGGATCTCCATGCTGAAACGGAACATTCTGCGCTTCGGGTCCGGGAATATCCGAGTCGTCCGGGGTGAGGCCCCTTCCGTGCTCAAGGGGCTTGCCGATCCTGACCGGGTCTTCATCGGCGGAAGCGGCGGGCATCTGGAAGAGATCCTCAGGAACGCGGTCCGGAGGCTTTGTCCAGGCGGGAGGATCGTGGTCAATGCCGTGACCCTGGAGACCCTGCACCAGACCGTGGCGTTCCTGAAGAAACGGGGACTCTCTCTTGATGTGGTCTCGGTCCAGATCGGCCGGGGGCACGACCTCAAGGGAAAGGTCATGATGCAGGCGGAAAATCCCGTGTTCATCATCTCGGCCGATGGCTCGTAGAGCGGAAAAGAATAATTTATTATAAATAAAAAATTATATGGAAGAACATGTCTAAACTTCAAAGGACATTTTACGGTATCGGCGTGGGGCCGGGGGATCCGGAACTTCTGACCCTCAAGGGAGCCCGGATCCTTCAGCAGGTGCCGGTCATCTTTTGCCCGGAGGCGAGATCCGATTCGGGGAGCCACGCATTCGAAGTCGTGAAGAAGATTTTAAATCCGGCGTGGCAGAAGGTAGAATTCCTTTCCTTTCCCATGAAGAGGGAACCCGAGGTTTTGGAAAAAGTATGGATGGATGCCGTGGAAAAGATTTATCATGTCCTTTCCAAAGGCAGCGACGCGGCATTTCTTACTCTGGGCGATCCCCTGCTTTACAGCACCTTTGGGTATGTCCTCGGCCGGATGCAGAAGCAGCATCCGGATGTGACCTGCAAGATCATCCCGGGGGTCAGTTCGATCACGGCCTCGGCGGCGGCGGCCCAAGTCCCCCTGGCCCGTACCGGAGGACGTGTCCTGATCCTCCCTGCGACTTACAGAATGGACGAGATCCGTGAGGCGCTGGAGAAGTACGAGACCGTGGTCCTGATCAAGGTCCACCGTGTGCTTGGAGAAGTGATCGAACTTCTCAGGGAGATGGGGATGATGGACCGGGCCGTCCTGGTCTCCCGGTGCGGGACCCCGGAGGAGAAGATTTACCGGGACCTTTCGGCAGTAAATCCTGATCAAGTGGACTACCTTTCCACCTTGATCGTGACATCTCAACACGAATGAAAAACCTATTGCCACAGAGAACACAGAGCTCTGTGGGCTCTGTGGCAGAGAGTTTACCACTGTGTAGTGGGCGAGAGATGAGGGGGATTGACGAATGTCTAAGGTCTATTTTGTGGGGGCCGGGCCCGGAGACCCGGAACTCCTGACCCTGCGGGCCAGGCGGCTGATCTCTGAAGCGGATACCATCCTCTATGCGGGCTCACTCGTCAATCCCGACATCCTGAAATGGGCCAAAGAGGGGGCCAGGATCCAAGACACCGCTAAGATGACCCTCGAAGAGATCATCAAGGCCATGGTGGCCGATGCGCTACAAGGGCGCCAGGTGGTCCGCATCCATTCCGGGGACCCGTCCATCTATGGAGCGATCTTCGAGCAGATGGTGGAACTGGAGAAATACCGGATCTCCTTTGATATGGTGCCCGGGGTGAGTTCATGGTCAGCGGCCGCAGCGGCCCTGCGCCAGGAACTGACTCTTCCCAACATCTCCCAGACCGTGATCCTGACGAGGCGGGGCGGGAGGACGCCGGTCCCTCAGAAAGAGCGCCTTTCCCTGCTCGCAAGCCACAACGCCACCATGGTGATCTTCCTCAGTATGGGGATGATCCGGGAGGTGGTTTCGGAACTCATGGAGCATTACCGAGGGGATACGCCGGCGGCCGTGGTCTATCGAGCCACGTGGCCGGACCAGAAGATCCTCCGGGGGGAACTCTCGGAGATCGCAGGGCAGACGGAGCGGGAGGGGATCAAACGCCAGGCCCTGATCATTGTGGGAGACGTCCTGGATCCGATCCTCCGCTCCATGGAGAGCGCACCCCGGTCCCTGCTCTATGATGAAGACTTTTCACACGGGTACCGGGAGGCCCAGGGAGAAGATGAAAACTGAAGCTGACATAGCCGTATTGTCCGTGACCAGGAACGGCAGGGAGATCGGGAAACGTCTATGCGAAGCACTTCCCGCATGCCATGGTTATACGCTCTCAAACCTTGCAGGGGAAGGTGAGAACCTCATCCCCTTTGATCCGCCGCTTTCGGATCTGGTCGCAAGGATCTGGGGCCGGTACCGCTCGATGATTTTTGTCATGGCCGCCGGGATCGTGGTACGAGTGATTGCTCCCCTGCTTGAGGACAAGCGCACGGATCCGGCGGTCCTGGTCATCGACGAGAAGGGAGAGCATGTCATCAGCCTCGTATCCGGGCATGTCGGTGGAGCCAATGCCCTCTGCAGGAAGGCCGCGCAAGCCATCGGGGCCGATCCCGTGATTACCACGGCCACGGACCTCTCCGGTTTTCCGGCTGTGGAACTCTGGGCCGGGGAGATGGGCCTTGCGGTCGAAAATCCTGAGGCCGTCAAGAAGATCAACGCCTCTCTTGTAAACGGTTTATGTGTGGGGATCTTCAGGGAGGGGGTTCCGTGGATTGGGGATGCGGACGGCTCGTGGGTCTCTTTTGATACCCTGGAGGGGCTTCTTGGTTCGTCATGTGAAGCCCGAATCATCGTCAGCAGCCGGAGGATCAGGCAAGTGGAACAGGACCCCGGGACCCTCATCCTCCGGCCGAGGAACCTGGTCCTGGGGATCGGGTGCAACCGGGGGACCTCCGGGACGGAGATCCATGAGGTGGTTACGGAGCTCCTGAAACGGGAGGGATTTGCCCTGCAGTCCGTGGGGCGGATCGCCACCATCGATGTGAAAAAGGATGAGGCCGGGCTCCTGAATTTTGCGGCGAAGCTCGGCGTTCCTCTGGTCTTCTATACCAGAGATGAACTCAATGCCATGCCGGACGGCTCGGGCCCTTCGGTATGGGCAGAGAAGGAATTGGGGGTAAAAGGGGTATGCGAACAGGCGGCCATGAAAGGCGCAGGCGCGGATTCACTTGTGATTTCGAAGGCCGTATCCGGCAATGTGACGGCGGCGCTGGCCGAGTCAAGGGGCGCCTCTACCTCGTAGGGATCGGACCCGGAGACCTGGACCAGATGACCGGCCGAGCCAGGGAGGTCCTGGACGAGTGCGAGGTGATTGTCGGGTACCGGACCTATCTGCGCCTCCTCTCCAATGCATTTCCCGGGAAAGAGTTCCGGGAATCGGGGATGAGGAGTGAGATCAAACGGTGCGAGGAGGCGGTGCGGGAGACTTTTTTCGGGCGCAGGGTGGCATTGATCTCGAGTGGGGACGCCGGGGTCTACGGTATGGCCGGACCGGCGCTGGAGATGATCCATGACCTGCAACGGGATTATCCGCGGTCCAAGATCTACCTGGAGGTGGTCCCAGGGGTCACGGCCGGGCAGGCCGCGGCGAGCCTTCTGGGCGCGCCTCTTATGAACGATTATGCCGTGATCTCTCTCAGTGATCTGTTAACGGATTGGGAGACCATCCAAAAGAGACTTCATGCCGCAGCCCAAGGTGATTTTGTGATTGTCTTGATCAATCCCAAGAGCAAGGGAAGAACAGAACAAATTGTTGAGGCCCGGAAGATTATTCGAGAGTCAAGAAGCGGGGATGTCCCGGTAGGCCTGGTGCGCTCGGCCCTGCGGGGAGAGAGCAGGATCGTGATCGCAGACCTCGACCATATGCTCGATCACGAGATCGATATGCTGACCACCGTGATCATCGGAAACTCGGACACCAAAAAGTTCGGAGAGGTTTTGGTTACGAGTCGGGGGTATCGGACAGAAGGCAGATGACGGACGACAGAAGACAGATCAATCAGTAGACAGTAGGCGGTAGACAAAAAATCAGGGGACAGAATATAAGGGAAAACCAGTGTGTAAATCCATCATGATCCAGGGGACGGCTTCCCATGTGGGGAAGAGCATTGTGGTGACGGCCCTTTGTCGGATCTTTTCGGACATGGGAGTGAAGGTCGCTCCTTTTAAGGCCCAGAATATGGCCTTGAACTCTTTTATCACCAAAGACGGCAAAGAGATCGGAAGGGCTCAGGCTGTGCAAGCCGAGGCTGCAAGGATCGATCCCTGTGTGGAGATGAACCCGATCCTCTTGAAACCGACCACGGATTTAGGTTCGCAGGTCATTTTTATGGGGAGACCTGTGGGGAACGCAAAGGCACGGGAATATTATGCCATGAAGGAGAGGGCTCTCGATGTCATTCGGGAGGCTTATGAATCCCTCTGTGAGCGGTTCGATCTGATTGTTCTGGAAGGGGCGGGCAGTCCTGCCGAGATCAATCTCGCTGAGCAGGATATTGTTAACATGCGGATGGCCGAATTGGCCGACGCCCCGGTGATCCTGGTTTCTGATATTGACCGGGGCGGGGTTTTTGCTTCTTTGATCGGGACCATGGCCCTGCTGAAGGATCAACAAAGAGAACGGGTCAGAGGGTTTCTCATCAATAAGTTCCGCGGTGATCGGAGTCTTCTCGCTCCGGGGTTGAAGCAAATAGAGGAGCGGACCGGGAAACCCGTGTTCGGTGTGCTCCCTTACATAAGAGATCTCCGTATCGAACAGGAAGACAGTGTGGCCCTGTCGGAGAAAAGGAGCAGAAGCATGGAACCGGATGGTAAGGTCCGTGTCGGGGTGGTCAGACTGCCTCGCCTATCCAACTACACGGACCTGGATCCCCTGGAAGGAGATCCGGGCATGGACGTCATCTATGTCGATGACAAGGAAACCATTCGTGGACTGGATGTGGTGATCATCCCGGGGAGCAAAGATACGATCGGGGATCTCCGATATTTGAAAGAGACGGGTATGGCCCATGCGATCTGTGATTATTCAAATAACGGGGGCCAGGTCATCGGTCTCTGCGGCGGTTTTCAGATGCTCGGTAAGACCATTGAAGATCCTCATGGAGTGGAGAGCGCAAAGAGTGCAGAAGCCGGTCTTGGGCTTCTTCCTGTGGAGACCGTTCTGGCATGGGGAAAAGTTACGGCTCAAGTCCAAGCTGTGTCCATGGATGGTCTCCCGAATCTGACCGGATATGAGATTCATATGGGGAAGAGCATTCGTTTGAATGGATGTTCGGGCATGTTTCGCATCACCAAGAGGAATGGCCGGTCAGTGGATGAGGAGGATGGGGCACAGAGTTCGAAGGGGAATGTCTGGGGGACCTATATCCACGGTATATTCGAAAATGCTCCCATCCGACGGCGGCTTTTGGATTCGATCCGGAAAGACCACCACGCATGCAGCAGCGAACTGACCGATTATCATGAGTTGAAATCCCGTGAGTTTGCTCGTCTGGCCGGCCTCTTCCGGGAGTATGTGGATATGGATGCCATCTTGCAAGCGGCTGGATTGGGATAGTTTGTCATGGCTGATATGAGTTCTGATACGGCGCTTTTCTGGGACGAGTCCTTTCTCTGGGCACTGGTATCCTACAAGAGCCTGCGATGTCTCGGGGCCGGGTTTTCCCTTGTCAGCTCCGAGGAAATAAGGGCCGGAAGGCTTGATGAGTTTAAGGCGCTCTTCGTCCCCGGAGGATGGGCCTCTAACAAAATGAGGGCCTTGGGCAGGGATGGGGCGGAAGGCATAAGGAGATTTGTAGCTTCCGGCGGCTCATACATCGGGATATGCGGTGGCGCCGGACTTGCAACAGCCGAGGGGCTCGGACTTCTGGACATACGGAGAAAGCCTCTGAAGCAGAGGGTACCCAGCCTCTCAGGCCGTATACAGATAAAGACAGAAGGCCATGCCCTCTGGGAGGGCTTGAAAGAGCCCTTATTCACAATCTGGTGGCCATCCCAATTCGTTATAAAGGAGGGCGGAATGAGGACCCTGGCCTCGTTCGAGCAAGCTTCAGACGATGCCTTCAGTTCCGACCTCAACGTCGGAGATATGAAGTCCTGCGGATGGGAGACCATTGAGAAGGCATATGGCATAAACCTGAATCCCGAAAGGATGGAGGGCGACCCGCTTGTGGTCGAAGGTCTCTATGGCAGAGGGAAAGTTTTCGCTTCGCTCCTGCACTTCGATACCCCCGGCGACGAAAACGGGGAGCTGGCGCTCAGGAACCTCTGGAAGCATCTCGGGCTTGCCTTAGGTGTCCCGCGTGTCCTCAAAGATACTCCCCCTGCGGGAGCGCTTTATAACGCTGTGGAGGATCTCTTCAAGTTCGGGAAGCGGAACTTCCTCTGGTTTGAGAGAAGCCCCTTTATACAATGGCGAAGGGGGATAAGGGGTTGGGAATATTACACACTTTTTAGGATGGTCAGGGAACTCGCTGTGCTCTATGGGGAGGGAACTGATGAGCCCGGTGGTCTTGCAGAGGACGTGAGGGATTTTGTATCAAAGGCGGGGAGGCTTCTCAAACTTGAAAGGCAGGTACTCCAGCGAGGGGAGGCGATCACCTTCTCAAAGACCTCCGACAGTGAGATAAAGGCCCTGCGTTCCAGGATGTTCTCGGATCGCAAGAGCTACGGAGGACTCTTCAAGTCGATAATCGACAGAATCGATACGCTGATATTCAAGCGCCTGATAGATGTTCATGCCGGCAATTAGGAATTGAATGATGACGCCTTTGGCTCTGATTGCTGCCTGCTTCCTGGACCTGATCTTCGGCGATCCAGAGGGGTTCCCGCACCCCGTGGTCCTGATGGGGAGGCTCATCGCCGGACTGGAAGGTTTTGCACGAAGCATTACGCATTCATCGCAAGGGAGACGCCTGGCCGGTATCATGATCACACTGTTTCTGGTTTTTCTGTGTTACGGGCTGAGCCTCCTGCTGATACACGGGGCCGCCGGGATTCACCCTGTTCTGGGATGGGGAGTTGCCGTATTTCTGGCCTACACCACTCTGTCTGCAAGAAGCCTGCACCAGGAGGCAGACAGGGTCAAAAGATGTCTGGAACAAGGCCGCATAGAGGAGGCCCGCAGGTTCCTCTCCGGGATCGTAGGGAGAGAGACGCAGGATCTTACGGAGCAGGAGATCATCCGCGCTGCGGTCGAGACTGTGAGCGAGAACACCTCGGATGGGGTCATCGCCCCTCTTTTTTATCTGCTCATCGGAGGGCCGCCCGCGGCCATGGCCTACAAGGCCGTCAGCACGCTGGATTCCATGCTGGGATACAAGCACGAACATTTCCGGGATCTCGGGTGGTTTCCAGCTCGGTTTGATGACTTTGCGAACTTTATTCCAGCCAGGATCACGGGCCTGCTCATGGTACTGGGCTCCCTTTTCTTGAATCTCTCGGCGCCGGGGGCTTTGCGGATCATGCGGCGGGATGGGAGAAAACACGACAGCCCCAATGCGGGGATTCCCGAGGCGGCTGCAGCCGGTGCGCTGGGCGTGCAGCTCGGCGGTACGAATGTCTACATGGGGGCGGCGAGGCCGAAGCTTCATCTCGGCGACCCCAAAAGGCCACTCCACGTGAAGTGTATCCGGGAGGCCGTCTCCCTGATGTATGCGAGCTCTTTGTTAATGATCGCTTTCTCGGTTTTCATCCGGTTCCTTCTTTCTCACTAATATGGCCGGTTGTTTAAAATAGGGGGTGTTGGCATCATGCAGCAAAAACACGGGGGAAATCTCAGAGAGATATCGAGGCGGTACGGTGTCCCGGAGAAGGAGATCCTCGATTTTTCATCGAATATCAATCCCCTGGGTACGCCCAAAACAGCGATCAAGGCCGTCCTGCAGGAGATGGACCGGCTGGTGCAATACCCGGAAACCGATGCGATGACCCTGAGGGAGACTCTATCTTCAAGGGACCGCATCCCGCCTGAGAATATCCTTGCGGGGAACGGGAGCACCGAATTCATCTATCTGATCCCAAGGGTGCTCCGCCCCAAGAGGGCGCTGATCCCCATGCCCTCCTATTCGGACTATGAGAGTGCCCTTTCCTTGGCCGGGTCTGCCGTGGTTCATTTTCCCCTCCGCAAGGAAGAGGCGTTCGCCCTCGATACGGACCGGTTCATCCAGCAGATGCAGAAGGATGTGGACCTGGTCCTGATCTGCAATCCCAACAACCCTACCGGCGGCTTGGTTCCTTGCGGTGAGATGAAAAAGATCCTTTCCGCGTCCGGAGACTCAAAGGTCACCCTTGTGATTGACGAGGCGTTCATGGACTTTGTCCTGGGCGAGTCGTTCCGGTTCCGGGTGACTGAATACGAGAATCTCCTGGTCCTCCGTTCGTTGACCAAGTTTTATGGGATACCGGGTCTCAGATCGGGCGCCTTGTACGGTTCTGAACCTCTCATGGAGAGGATCAGGATCCACCAGGAACCTTGGACGGTCAATCGCCTCTCCCAGGCGGCCGCAATCGCCGCACTCAGCGATGAAGCGTACCGCCAGGCTGCGGTCGCCCTGGTCCGCGAGCAAAGGGATTATCTGATTCATGAACTGGGCGGCATCCCCGGTGTCCGGGTCTTCCCTTCACAAGCAAACTTTCTGCTCATTGAGACCTCCCCTCCCCTCCCCGAACCGGAACGTCTCTTTGAGTCCCTGCTCCGGTCCGGGATCCTGGTGCGCAACTGCGCCTCATTCCCAGGCCTCGGTCCCGTTTTTTTCCGCGTGGCCGTACGGATGCACGAGGAAAACCTCCTCCTGATCCAGGCCATGAAAAAGGCGGTGCGTAAGCTGGCATGATTATTGAATATCCCAAATTTTGATGATTGCATCATCAAAAGTCAAGTTTTTATTGGATGTGGAAAGTATGGGTAAGAGATTCTATGGGAACGGAATCAGTAATTTTCTGCACAGCAGGTTTGGAGATGACGTCACTTTGCTTTGAGCGCAGGCCGGGAGGCCGGCAGCAGCCGTGAGGATCCCTGAAGCCTCCAGGGTTCCCTGTTCGGGGTGATATCCACGGTCCGGATCATGCTTTGCGGGCTGAGGTCAAGCTGGAAAGGATCCTGCGAGGGGAGCCGGTCCTCATCTCCCCGCACCCTGAGGGTGAAGAAGTAGGTGTCGTCTTCCCTGCCCACGTCCATCAGTTCATGTCCTAACATGTTACAGAAATGCTGCATCTCCCAAGGCATCTCGAGATCCGTGCTCCTCAGAATGATCTGCTGGCCGGGGATCATCCGGTCCACCAGGGCCCGTACCACGCAGACCTTGGGAACCATGACCGGGGCTTCCACGTCAACTTCCACGACAGCTCCGGTATCCTTCCTGACGAGTCTGGCTTTTCGGATCAGATATCGCACCAGTTTGCTAAGACTGAACTCCATTTAACGCTCTCTTTTCGGACGGGCACTCCCGTCGTTGTCTTTTACCGGATGCATGTCGAATATGAAGAATCGTACACCCTCAGCGCTCTTATCGTCAATCCGGCTGAAAAACTTTAAATCATATATTCAGGTTAGCATGGTTTTTATTTTGCGTAAAGGCCGCCGTTATGATAGCCTGCGTGAGACCGGTCATAAGTGGATGAAAAAACAGGCTTTTACTGAAATGATGAGGAGATCGGGATGAAAGATCTGGCGCAGAAAATCCAGCAGTTTGTCGAGGAGAGAGACTGGGATCGTTTCCATTCTCCCAAGAATCTTGCCATGGCCCTGTCGGTTGAGGCTGCTGAGGTTGTAGAACATTTCCAGTGGCTCACTGAGGCTGAGAGTATGGAACTCCCCGATGAGAAGCGAGCCGAGATCCGGGATGAATTAGGGGATGTTTTGATCTATCTCGTTCAACTTTCGAGGAAACTCGGCATTGATCTGGTAGATGCCGCCCATCGGAAGGTGGACAAGAATGCCCTGAAATATCCCAAGGAACGTGTCCGGGGGAAAGCGCTGAAATATTCGGAATACAAGGAGAGTTTTCCGGACCGGCATGAGAGGTGAACCCTTCCTCCACTGTTTGATTCGAAATTTCACCGGCCTGTGATATAATGAAATCACTCAGGGAGGAATGTATATGGATATCACTCAGATCATGAACTATGCTGTGAACTATTACCACGCCAATCAACCCTATGTCATCGTTGTAGCCGTGCTCCTTGTTTTTATTTTTTACCGGAGCCCCAAACTCGGGTTCGGCGTTCTGTTGGTTGCCGTGATCCTGGCAGGTGTATTTTATTTTATATCGGATCTATCATCCATGGGGGCATCCAGCCGGCAGAAATTGATGGATTCTTCTATGAAAGGACCAACCGGGGATGACGCTGCGGCAACACCGGAAGGAAGCGATCGTTAAAGATATTTCAGCCCGACCCGGAAAACCGGTTCTTTGGGATCGGGCTGGATGCTCCAGACCACAACCCCCTCAGGTTTGAGCCGGAAATCCTGGATGGTGGGGTCTGGATTTTTGAAGATCAGCCTGAGCCTTGTCCCGATCGGGAGCTTCTCC
This sequence comes from Nitrospirae bacterium CG2_30_53_67, assembly GCA_001873285.1. Lineage (NCBI taxonomy): Bacteria > Pseudomonadati > Nitrospirota > Nitrospirae bacterium CG2_30_53_67. The sequence continues at coordinate 752 of MNYV01000143.1, read as the reverse complement.
ATAGCTTCAAAACGGATTCCTTTTTCGCTGTGATCCACAACCTTGCCGTCCTTGATCTGATATCCGGAAGGATCGTCCTTCAGGGTGTACTGGAAAGAGAAATTCACAGGTTTCCGGATCTTATTGCGATATTCCACCGGATTTCCCTCCCTGTTAATGGCCGTCAAAAGAAAAGCAGGTCACGGCCGGGCAAACCATTTTCCATGCACTCTCCATTACCGGCACCGCCGGTGACGGGTATCGACCTTCAGTGCCCAGTGCCCCTCTCTTTTTTCGATGGCCGTCTCATATCCCGCGAGGCTCGCCAGGATGTTGATCTTCTTTGCCGAACTCTCCCGGTCCACCAGAACTTCAATGAAGTCGCTCAGGAGACAGGCCTCCTGGGTGATCAATGTTCTTAGCCTTTCGTAGGGAACGGATTCATCCTCTCCCCTGCCGTCGATCAGCAATTCCGGATCTCCTTTTTACACCGTTATTCCAGCGCTTTATGGCGGGGTTTACACATCTTTTTGAGCAAGCCGTCCTGGCGTGTTCTGTCACCGTTTCGGGAGGAAGTTAAAAAATATGGTTCTTCTCCCATTTAGTGGGTAAAAAGGGTTCGAGGATTCCAGGGTTCAAGGGGTCAAGTGAAATACTTAAACGCAAGCAAAATCTCCAGAGAAAAACACTGGAATCCTTGAACCCTATGACCCTCGGCCCCTTATGTTTTTAGCACTTCACTTGACCCCTGGAATCCTTGACCCCTTGACCCA
>MNYV01000142.1 GCA_001873285.1 Nitrospirae bacterium CG2_30_53_67 | reverse complement strand
GGAAAGGAACAGCCACGGTAACAGCGACCGATGCCCGGGGGTTCTTTGGAACCTCGGAGACCATCACCATCTCAGGCTCCGCCAGCGACGGCAAAGGCGGCGGGAACTGCTTCATCGCCACGGCCGCCTTCGGATCCCCTTTGGAAAGGCATGTCCGCACCCTGCAGGAGTTCCGTGACCGCTGCCTCATGACCAACTCGCCGGGACGGGCCTTTGTCCGTTTATACTATCAGTACAGCCCTCCCTTGGCCGAGCGCATTGCAGATAGTCAGCTGCTTGGGGGCATAGTCAGGATCCTGCTGATCCCCCTGGTCCTCTTCGGATCGTTCATGGTGAAGAGCGGAATTTCCTGGAAGTTCCTCTTCTGTTCGGGGATTCTGGTTTCTGCGGTCTTTTTGAAAGTTTCGAAGATAATGAAGAGGGGGGCCGGGCTATTTGAAAATACGGATATGGAGTCTTGATAATTCTCAGATTTCTTTTTTATACACGTCTCTCCGATGGCCGATTCTGAGAATAAGAACGTCTTGGCCAACGATTGCGTAGATCACCCTGTAGTCTCCGATACGATACTTTCGAAGACCCGCAAATTGTCCCTTCAAAACCGGATACTTGTCCGCTTTTTTTGAAAGTTCGGTTTCAATCTTGGAGAGTATGTGTCCTGCTCCGGACCGGGATACTTTCTTTAAATCACGGTGTACCGATTTCTTGTAAACAACATTATAAGCCAAGAGACTTCCTCAGTTCCTTGCCCGTGATGATAGGATCGGTTTTATCATGAAGACGGTCGAGGGCCACCTGGAGATCCGCGTAATCTTCGATGTAGGACTCTAATGCTTTCTGGATAATAAAGGAACGCGGCCGCTCTGTTTCCTTGGCGATGTTGTCGAGTTGCTCTGCAAGGGACTTCGTTAGTCTGACGGATATTGCTGTAGTCATGGAATACCTCCTGATATTTATGTATTACATTGTATTCGATCGAACATATCATGTCAACAAGTATTTCCACACAAGTATTTCCAAAATCGTATGGAAACGCGTCCGGAAATGACCCTCCTCACTCTTTTACTTGAAACCTCCCTTCAATAATTTTCGGAAGTCTTCGTAGAAGTCCTTCCTATGCCCGACAAAGTGAATCTCGACCACCTTTTCTTGATTATTCACTCTGTAGATGATCCGATAGCGTCTGTACGGAAGCGAATGAAACCCTTCAAATTCTTCAATCAAAGGTTTCCCGAGAAAAGGTGTGGCGGACAATCTTTCAATTTCATTCTTCAGGGCAGGCTTGATCTTGGAATGTAACTTTTTAATCAGGCTTCGGCAGACTTGTGAATAGGTCAAACGGTATGGGCTCAATCCTCCCAGGCCTCCTTATGACTGATCGTCCTCTTCTCATTGAAATCCTGTACTGATTTTTTCAGCGCCTTCATTGTAGCCGGATCAGAGAGAATTTCTATGGTCTCCATCAAACCCTCGTATCGATCAAAACACATCATTACACTAACGGGAACGCCATTCCTGGTGATCGCCACCGCCTCATCAAATCTCTCCATTCTCTTGATGATCTCAAGCAGCTCTTTCTTCACCCTGGTTACCGGAAGAATCTCTTGTAAATCTTTCATGCCATACTCCTGAAAAAACCATTCTATAAATAATAATGGTCATTATACCGTGGTCCGGCCCCCCCGCCCCCTTCATGAAGGAAATTAACGGCTCTCATCGGAATTTGGAAGTTCGAGAAGTCTCACATCCTCCAGGTCAACCTTTCGACCTGCGGCGCGCTTGGATGAAATCAAATCTTCCTTGGAAAGTACGTAGAACTCTTGGCCACTGTAGTTCATGGTGACGCGTTTGTCCCACGCTGTTTTGAAGTCAAGACCCGGTGTAGATGTCTGCACATCGATGCGGACGCGGTCTTTGAATATGGTGATTTCATTGGCAAGGATTTCCTGGACACTCGTCAGGCTCGCGGTTCCAAAGCCTGCATGGGTCAGCGCATCAAGGAGGCTTTGAACGTTCTGCGGAGTCGCCTCGATAAGTATGTCCAGATCAAAGGTGGCCCTTGGAACGCCGTGGAGCACGGAGGCAATGCCGCCGATCACCACGTATTTCACATTATGGTTTTGAAAGGACTTGAATACGTCGCCCAGTCTGTTGAGCATCCTTGATATCCGCCAGTCTTGGATTGATGGTCAGGGCCAGGTCAGTAAAGAAGCAGAGGAGATCCATCCTTTCGGACAGATGCAAGGACTGAAACCAGATCGCCTTGGCTTCGAGGGTCTCCTCTTTGTAGTCGTGCGAAACCTGTGGAATCATGGTTCGTAGTATAGCAGAAGCGTGCGCTATTCACAACATCTATTTCCGAATCATCTGCAGGATGCTCTCTGTTGCACTCGCCAGCGAGACCTTTGTGACCTCTCCGGATTTTCTCTCCTTGATCTCCACGATCCCGTCCTTCAACCCTTTGTCGCCGATCACGACTCTCAAGGGAATGCCGATCAGGTCTGCGTCTTTGAATTTCAATCCCGCACGCTCGTTCCGGTCGTCAAGCAGGGTATCGATCCCTTCCAGGTTCAGCTCTTCATAGATCTTCTCGGCCGCTCTTTTCACCTCTTCGGACTTGACGTTCAGAGGAAGCACCAGGACGGAGAAGGGGGCGATGGGGAGGGGCCAGCAGATGCCGTTCTGGTCGTGGTTCTGCTCGATGGCCGCGGCAGCGGTCCTTCCCACGCCGATGCCGTAGCAGCCCATGATCATGGGTTTGCTTTTGCCGTCTTCGTCGAGGAAGGTCGCGCCCATGGCCTCGCTGTACTTGGTCCCCAGCTTGAAGACATGTCCCACCTCGATCCCCCGGCTGAGATGGAGCGTCCCGCTGCAACGGAAGCAGCCGTCGCCATCCTTAGCGATACGGATGTCTTTGAATATCTCCGGGCTGAAGTCCCTTGGGACGTTCACATTGCAAAGGTGCATGTCCTGGCGGTTGGCGCCCGCTACGGCGTTGCTCATGGACTTCACGGCCGGATCAGCAACCACGGAGATCCCTTTCAGGCCCACGGGGCCGGAAAATCCGGACGGCCCGCCGGTCACCTTGCGGACCGTCTCCTCATCGGCCATTTGAATGGAGGTCCATCCGAGATGGTTCTTGAGCTTGATCTCATTGAGATCATGATCGCCCCGAACCAGGGCCGCCGCCGCATGGCCTTTCCCATCCATGACGATCAGGGTCTTGATCAGGCGTTCAGGAGCGGTGTGCAGGAACGAGGCAACCTCTTTCACACTCTTCCTGCCGGGTGTCGCAACCGGATCCAGCGCCGATTCGGGTTCCCGGGATGCCGGCGCCGGAGCCTCCCGAATCTCGGCCCGTTCGATGTTGGCCGCATAACCACAGGTGTCGCAGCAGGCGATGGTGTCCTCGCCCGTGTCGGCCATGACCATGAACTCGTGGGAGAAGCTCCCTCCGATGGCGCCGGTGTCGGCCTCCACGGCCCGGAATTCAAGGCCGCAGCGTTCGAAGATCCGGCAGTAGGCCTTGTACATCTTCTGGTAGCTCTCATCAACCCCGGCCTCGTCCCGGTCGAAACTGTAGGCGTCCTTCATGATGAACTCCCGGCCGCGCATGAGCCCGAACCGAGGGCGGATCTCGTCCCTGAACTTGGTCTGGATCTGATAGAGATTGAGCGGGAGTTCCCGGTAGGATCGGACATTCATCCTCACCAGATCGGTGATGATCTCTTCGTGCGTGGGGCCGATGCAGAATTCGGTATCCTTGCGGTCCTTGAAGCGCAGGAGTTCTCTCCCGTAATGCTCCCAGCGGCCGCTCTCCTGCCAGAGGGCCGCGGGCTGGACCGCGGGCATCAGAAGTTCCTGGGCGCCGGCTCGGTCCATCTCTTCACGGATGATATTCTCCACCTTGCGGATGACCCGGTAGCCCAGGGGAAGGTAGGTGTAGATGCCTGCCGCGAGTTTCCGGATCATCCCGGCACGTAGCATGAATTTGTGGCTCACGACCTCGGCCTCGGCCGGGTCCTCCTTGAGCGTCGGGATCAGAAGCTGGGAGCAGCGCATAGGATAGACCTTTAGAAATCAGGAATCAAACTATGTTTCTCGAACCCCCTCACCTTTATCCTCTCCCCCTTCAAAGGGGGAGAGGGGAGGGTGATGGGATAACCTTAGTGTATATAGGGCATTTATTCTTCATTTATAAATTTCATCATTATTTAACAGAAACGGGGCTGGATTGCAACAGGAATCAACTGATCCGGGAGATATGGAAACCCACGATGGCCAGTTCAAGGAGACTCAAGGGATGGGTCACGAGTTCGACCCTGCCGGAGCGGACGGCACGGACCACGGAGAGAGGCTCTTTGACCGCATCAACCAGGGTCCAGGTCGTGTTGAACTGGCGGATGAGGTGGGTGTCCGAAGAACCGATCAGGGGAATCCCCTTGACGCTGCAGACCTGCACCGCCTTTTTGTTGAAATTAATCAGGGGATGGTAAAAATGGGAGAACTCCACGGCGTCGAAGATCTCCTGATTCCGCTCAAAACTTCCGTTGAGGCAGTATGGTTTCGGGAAGAAGGGGTGCGGGGCGATGATCAGGAGGTCCTCGGATCTGACTTCCCGCAGGTCATGAAAATTACGGATGGACTGGTGTTCAGGCCGAGCGTTGATCAGGATGACATGCTTGCCTTCCACCGTCAGTTCCACGCCGGGCATGAGGAGAATACCCCGGCTCCAGGCATACTCCTTGAGTTCCTCGTCGAATGTGATCACCCCATGATTCGTAATGGAAAGGACATCATACCCTTTTCCCGACGCAAGGTTGATGATCTCCTCGTTGGAGTAACGGATACGATCCAGGGGGTCTGAATCGGTGTGTATATGAAAATCAGCCTTCAGCATGGATGAACCTCTCTTATGGGGCTAATCTCCATAGAGACATAAAAGTTCAAGGGTTCAAGGGTTCAAGGGTTCAAGGGTTCAAGGTTTCGAGGGTTCAAGTGGAATAGTGAAATGCAAACAAAATCTCCAGAGAAAAACACTGGATTCCCCGGCCTCTTATGTTTTTAGTACTTCACTTGACCCCTGGAACCCTTGACCCCTTGGCCCCTTTTGTTTTCACCCACTCTTTTGGAGAAGAACCTATTTTATAATAACACAGCGGCGAGTCAGTGTAAAGGCGGCTGGAATGCCTAAGTGTGCGGCTACGGCCCCACGATGACCATGCGGTCCCCCGCATAGACCTCGAATTCGGAACAGAGGATGATCATCTCCGAATCCTCGAGCGGCATCTGGATATCCAGAAGAATCGGCTTGCGTCCGGCCGGAACCCGGTTCGCGTACAGGTCTTTGGCCTCGATCAGAAAATCGGAGATGGTCAGCGCCTGGAGATCGAAGATCCTCGGCTCGACCCTCGGCTCCCGATTCTTGTAGTAGATCTGCACCACATCATGAAAGTTCAGCCTGTGGGCGAGATAGGGGTTGGCGGCGCCGGTGTTCTCCTTGAGCCAGTCCTTGCACTCGATCTCCAGACTCAACACCTCTTTCTGCAGATCAAGCTCGGCCCTCTGGATCAGGGCCTGATGAAAGGAAAAGTCTTCTCTGAAGGTCTCCGGACTCATCCTTCCCCGCCCAATGTCCTCGTTGACCTTGGAGAGATATTGTTTGACTTGGGGATCCGCGTAAAAATCTTCCATATATGTACATCCCGTAAGAAAAAATACAGGTAAAAAGGGTTCGAGGATTCCAGGGGCCAAGGGTTCAAGTGAAATATTGAAACTCAAGCAAAATCTCCAGAGAAAAATACTGGAACCCTTGACCCCTAGGACCCTCGGCCCCTTATGTTTTTAGCACTTCACTTGACCCCTGGAATCCTTGACCCCTTGACCCCTGATGTTCTCACTCACTATTTTGGAGATGATCTTAAATTTTCGATATTTAATCTTTCCTTATCCTTCCACACCCACCCTGTCACAATACCGGAAGATCCGGCATTCCCCGCAATGCGGCCTCATGGGCCGGCAGAGGTTCTGCCCGTAGGTCACCAGCAGATCATTGATGATCTTCCAGTGTTTCCTGGGAAGTTTCTCCCGGAGGGCGAATTCCGTCTTCTCCGGTGATCCTGTCTTGACGTATCCCCACCGGTTCGTGATCCGGTGCACATGTGTGTCCACACAGATGCCGTACTTGTTGTATCCGATGGTCACCACCAGGTTGGCGGTCTTCCTTCCCACACCCGGAAGTTTCAGGAGTTCATCAATCTCATTCGGGACTTTTGAATCATAGAACTCGATCAATCTCTTTGAGATCGTCCTGATGTTCCCGGCCTTGACCCGGTAGAAACCCACCGGATAGATCAGCCGCTCGATCTTTTTTACAGTGAGCCTCAAAAGCGCCTCGGGTGTCTTCGCAACGCGAAAAAGCCTCTCCGATGCGGCGGCCGTGGTCCCGTCCTGTGTCCGGAGCGAAAGGATGCAGGAGATCAGGATCTGAAAAGGGTCCCGGCTCTGTTCGGCCACCCTGCTCACAATAGGCTCCTTCCATTTGCGGACCTCCTGTTTGAGAATGCGGATCACCGCATCAATATCGCTGTCGCGCATGGAGAACTCAACCCAAGTAGACAGTAGTCAGTAGATAGCATACAGGGAAAAACTGAAAAATATAAAAGACACCGGCAAGGGGAGACCTGCCTACTGCCCACTGCCTATTGTCTTCCGGATCTCTTCCATGAGCGCATCCGCAAGGTCTTCCTCTCTGACCTTGCGAACGATCTTCCCCTTGCGGAAGATCAGTCCCACGCCTTTGCCGCCGGCAATGCCGAAGTCGGCCTCCCTGGCCTCGCCGGGGCCGTTGACCACGCATCCCATGACGGCGACATCGAGCGGGGTCTTCAGACGGGAGAGTCTTTCTTCCACATCATGGGCCAGACCGATAAGGTCGATCTCACACCTCCCGCAGGTGGGGCAGGAGATCATGACCGGCCCCGCCTCCCTGAGTCTTAGGGACTTGAGGATCTCCATACCGACTCTGACCTCCTGCACCGGGTCTTCGGTCAAAGAGACCCTGAGGGTATCCCCGATGCCCTGGGATAGAAGGATCCCCAGCCCCACCGAAGACTTGACGGCGCCGGGGACAAGGGTCCCCGCTTCCGTGATCCCGATATGGAGCGGATAGTCGGTCAGATCAGCCATCAGGCGGTAGGCCTCCACGGTCCTCTTCACGTCCGAGGCCTTAAGTGAGATCTTGATCTCTCTGAAATCCAGACTCTCAAAGAATCGGATATGATGGAGGGCGCTCTCCACCATGGCCTCCGGCGTGGGGCCGCCGTATTTCTCCCATAACTCAGGTTCCAGGGACCCGGCATTGACCCCGATCCGGATGGGGATCCCCCGGCTCATAGCCGCCCTGACCACGGCCTCAACCCTCTCGGGTTTACCGATGTTACCGGGGTTGATCCGCAAGGCGTCCGCACCTCGCTCGACAGATTCAAGGGCGAGGCGGTAGTCGAAATGGATATCTGCAATCAGCGGGATACTGATCTTCTCTTTGATCTTTGACAGGGCCCTGGCTGCATCCTGGTCCGGAACCGCGACCCTGACCAGGTCGCACCCTGCATCCTGGAGCCGGATGATCTGTGCCGCGGTGGCCCCGGCATCCCGTGTATCGGTACTGCACATGGACTGGACCGTAACCGGGGCGCCTCCCCCGATCAGGATATTCCCGACGCGGATCTGACGGGTCTTTCTTCTCTTGATTTCCATAGTCGCCCGTGTCACCCCGGCAAGACTGACGGCTTCGTAAAAAGTCCGCCTGCTGTGTTGCGCTTCATCCTTCGTCATTGCAGCGTACCTCTCAGTACGCCTCATTCCTCAGGACTCGCGCGCCTTGCATCCGGAGCTTTTTACTGTGCCGTCTCACTGATGAACTTTTTACGAGTTCATCAAGACTGACTAACCGAATAATCTCATAATGTCATTGTACGTTACAAAGAGGATGAGAAAAACCAGAAGAAAAAGGCCGACTTGCTGGGCAATCTCCCGCTTCTTCATACTGAGCGGGTGTCCAAGAACCCCTTCAATGGCGAAAAAGAGAATATGCCCCCCGTCCAGAATCGGAATGGGAAGAAGGTTCAGGATTCCCAGATTGATGCTGATCAGCGCCATGAACTTGAAGAGTTCCAGAACCCCGTACTGGATCTGCTGGCCCGCAAGCTGGGCGATCATGATGGGCCCGCCCATGGTCTCAACGGGAATGACCTGCTGGATCAGTTTGACCAGGCTGATCAGGATCAGGACGATGAACTCTCCGGTCATGGCCAGCGACTTCTCAAGCGCTGTGAATGGATTGTATCGCACCAGAATGGTGGGGCCGGGCTTCGGATAATGGGCGCTTAATATCCCGATCTTCCCTACGGAGACCTTGTTCCCCAGAGCATCCTTCTCGGTTACCGCATTCGGAGTGACCGTGAGCATCAAGCTCACGCCTGCTCTGACTATCTTCAACCTCATGGGGATGCCGGGCTTCCTGCTGATCTTCTCCTGAAGTTCTGCAAAAGTGTAAACCGGTCTGCCGTCTATTCCGTTGATGAGATCACCGGCCTTGATCCCGGCTTTCTCTGCCGGGGAACCTGAGGTCACCTGCCGGACGAACAGTTCCGCATAGGCCAGGCCGAATCTCTCCAAGACCTGGTACTCTCCCCCCTTCTGAAGCGATTCGATCTCGGGCTGCGTCAGGACGACGCTCATCGGAATCTTTTTGCCGTCCTGCTCGACCTCGAACTGCATACGATTCCCAAGATGGCGCATAATGATCTTTTCAAGGAGAGGGATACTCTCGACCTCCTCCCCATTCACGCTCAAAATGAGATCCCCTGTCTTGAAACCGGCCCTCCCGGCCGGGGAGAGAGGGGACAGCAGGCCCACAACCGGGCCGAGAGTCTGGTGCTGTATGCCGATGTAGGGACGTTTCTCGTCTTCGCCGAACAGATTTTTCCCTTCCGTGATTTCAGGCTGAACCACAACCTTGAATCCGCCGCTGTCCCTGACGGCCTCAAGGGAAAGCGCCTGGGCCTTGCTCTCCCTGATCCGTTTGGAAAGATCCTCCCACAGTCGGATCTGCTCTCCGTTCACGGCCAGGACCCGGTCTCCGGACCGGAGGCCGGCCTCCCATGCGGCTGAGTTCCTCTCGACCCATCCGATCGTGGTGTCGTCCGAAGGGTAACCGATCATGAACATCCCCAGAAAGACGATGACTGCAAAAAGGAGGTTGAATGCAGGCCCTGCGGCTACGATCAGGAAACGTTTCATCACGTGCTGGTTGTTAAAGGAGCGCTTCTGGTCTTCGGGGGGCAAGGGCTCCTTGGGATCTTCTCCGATCATTTTTACATACCCGCCGAGGGGAACGGCGGAGATCAAATATTCGGTCCCCCCATAACTCTTGCCGAAGATCCTGGGTCCGAATCCGAGTGAGAACTTCTCCACCCCTACCCCGAAATATTTGGCCAGGATGAAATGCCCCAGTTCGTGAACGAAGATCAGAACGCCCAGGACCACGATAAAGGCAAATATACTGAGCAGGGTGGGATGCTCTGCGCCAAAAGCCCTTAAAAATGAAAAATCCAACAACATGACGGCTGCATAAGATGACATATCCGATCCTTAAAAAATTCTCATTACTGGCAAAGTCTTTCCATGCCTGAAAAGAGCGCTGATTTGATATAACTTAACACAAATAAAGGATGAAAACAAACGCAATATCAGAAAACAAACGTCTTACGGGGTGAACGCGTCAGAGAGAGGCCGGGTCTTAAACGGGCCACTTAGTGGTCCTGTTCGTAAACAGGGTGACGTACCGAGAGGGTCGTAGGGCGGACGCATCAAGGCGCGCGACTGAGGCGTACCCCTCTGGTACACCGCAAGGAGCGGAACGCCGATGAGCCCGCCCTACGGCACCTGTCTGCCATGGCACAGGCAGGCTCGAATGCCACCGTATTTACGAATAGGACCTCTTAGGCTCAAGACTTAAACTGCATAAGGAGGGGATGGAAAATCGTCTGTAATGATCGGAACTTACTCCGAGAGAACCGCTCCCTTGATCCTGACAAAGGCATTCAACTCTTCAAATAGACGCTCTTTGTTTAGAACACCGCGCCTGACCAGGATCTCTCCGATATTGGGGTTCTTCTCATACTGAAGTTCAATAATCTTATCAAGCTCTTGCTCGGTCAGGAGCCCCAGTTCCAAGGCAATCTCTCCGAACTTTTTTTCAGGGTCTTCGACCTGTCTGTTCAGAACCGCATACACATCCTTGATGCTGAGAAAATGATTCGTAACGGCCACGGTGCCGAGCGGAAGCCTGATCTTCTTCTGCTCGTCAAGCGCCTTGACGATCTGCTCCTCTGTGGCCACTCCCCTTTTGATTAAAAACTCTCCGAAAAGCATAGGGTTCCTCCTGATACAGGATTTCAAGCGCCTTATCGGAAAATGGTCAGGATTCTTTAGCGCTTTTTTTTCGTTTTGAAATCACCTCCCTGGCCGCCTTCCTGGCCTTCAAATCCGTCCGGAGCACGTCTTCAATCGTGGTATAATTCTCAACATTCAGAGTCATCATGGTCTCTCGTATGATCTCGGCGATCTCCGAAAAATCAAGTTTCCGACTCAGGAACGCCTCCACGGCAACCTCATTCGCGGCGTTCAGAACGGCGGGCATGAGCCCGCCGGCCCGGATCGCCTCATAGGCGAGGCTGAGACAGGGGAACTTTTCCTGATCGGGCGGCATGAAGGTGAGCGGCCCGTTGCGCACGAGATCAAGGGGCATAAGCCCGGTCGGAAGCCGGTCCGGATAACCCAGGGCATAGGAGATCGGGAGACGCATGTCCGGATTCCCCATCTGTGCCAGGACCGAGCCATCGACAAACTCCACCATGGAATGGACGATGCTCTGGGGATGCACCAGAACCTCTATACGGTCCACCGGGATATCAAAAAGCCATCGGGCCTCGATGACCTCCAGGCCTTTGTTCATGAGCGATGCCGAATCGATACTGATCTTCCGCCCCATGTCCCATTTCGGGTGCCGGAGGGCATCCTCGGGCGTGACCCGGTCCATGTCTTGCGGGGAAAAACCGTGGAAGGGCCCTCCGGAGGCCGTGAGGATCAGACGCCGAACTTTCTCTTTATCCTCACCGGCCAGGCACTGAAAGATCGCGCTGTGCTCGCTGTCCACAGGGATGATCTCGGAGCCGTGCCTTGCCGCCTCCTCCATCACCAGACGCCCTGCTATGACCAGGGTCTCTTTGTTGGCCAGCGCAATCCTCTTCCCCGCCCGTATGGCGGTGAGCGTCGGGACCAGCCCGGCCGCCCCTACAATCGAAGAGACCACCAGGTCGGCCCCCTTGAGGGCGGCAATCTCTACCAGGTCCTCCACGCCGTAACCGATCCGCACGGACGGCATCATTAGAGAGGCGGCAAGATCTTCCGCATCCTCTTGAGTCCCCACTGAGACCCGCCTCGGGTTGAACCGTCTCACCTGCTCGGCAAGAAGCTTCACATTTCGATAGGCGGTGAGTCCGAGAACCTCAAATCGTTCCGGAAACTGCTCGATCACCCTCAGCGTGTTCACGCCGACCGAGCCCGTGGCGCCGAGGATCACAACCCTTTGTTTGGCATTCGATCCCATAGGGCCCCTGCTGTTCATCGTCTCGAAATAGAATAGACGATGAGAACCTCAATCATAAACCCCGAACCATACCGCGTAATAAAGAACCGGAGATGCAAGGAGGATACTGTCAAAACGGTCCAGGATACCCCCGTGTCCGGGAAAAACAGAACCGGAATCCTTGAACCCGGATGACCTTTTAAGGAGAGACTCGGCCAGGTCCCCGATTTGCCCGATGAGTCCCAGCCCGCCGCCCAAGAGGACCATATGATTGAGATCATTCGCCGGAAAGAGAAAATACTGCCCAACCGCAGACGCCGCCAGGCTGCAGGCAAGTCCTCCAACCGCGCCCTCCCAGGTCTTCTTGGGACTGATCTTCAAAAACAGCTTGTGTTTACCGAAACGGCGCCCGAGATAGTAGGCGCCGGTATCTCCGGCCCATATCACAAGGAACAGAAAGAAGATCCATGCTCGGCCGTGTTCCTGGCCGCGGATCAGGATCAGGTATCCGAGAAAATAAGAGACATAAAATAAGCCGAAGAAGGTCACCCCGATTTCCTTGGCGGCCTGGGCCACGTCACGCATGGACAAGGTCCTGAACACCAGGATCAGGATCAGGAACAGGGAGATGGACGCCGCAACGAGCCGGCCGTCCTCGGTGTAAAAACCGATCAGCAGAAGCGCTCCCATGAGCAGGCCGAGAAATTTCTGCAGCCGCACTTCCCCGCTCTCCAGGAGATGGTAGAATTCATTCTGCCCCTGTAAGGCGACGATCAGAACTGAGAAGAAAAAAAGAGATGGAGACCCGCGGAAGATCAGAAGGATAAAGAGCGGGAGACCGACCAGGGCGGTAAGCACCCGTTTAGAAGGCATCTTCCTTCCCCTTAATCGTTTTTACCTGCTCACCGGTCAGGCCGAAACGTCTCTCCCTTCTTTGGAAATCAATCATGGCCTCGAGGAATGCCCTGCGTCTGAAGTCCGGCCACCAGATAGGGGTAAAATAGAGTTCGGTGTAAACCGACTGCCAGGATAAGAAATTACTGATACGCTGTTCCCCGCTGGTCCGGATCATGATATCCGGGTCCGGCAGGCCGGCGGTGTATAGGCGGGAAGCGACAAGGGCTTCGTCCACCTGGTCGATTCGGATCCTGTTTTCGGAAAAATCCTGCAGGATGGACCGGATGGCATCAACGATCTCCGCCCTCCCTCCGTAGCTCAAGGCCAGGTTCAAGATCAGTCCATGGTTCTCCCGGGTCTCTTCCTCAGCCCGCTTCAGGAGCGGCTGGACGTCCTTGGGCAGTTCCTGAATCCGGCCGATGGTCATGAACCGGATATGGTTAGCCTTCATCACGGAGATCTTCCTTAAGATGTATTCCTTGAGAAGATACATCAAGGCCCTGATCTCTTCCTTGGGCCGCTGCCAGTTCTCCATGGAGAAGGCGTAAAGGGTGAGCACCTTGATGCCGATCTCCCGCGCACAGGTGACCACCTCGTCCACGGCCTTCACCCCTGCACGATGCCCCTCTATCCTGGGGACGGAGCGGGCACGGGCCCAGCGGCCGTTGCCGTCCATGATGATGGCGACGTGTTTCGGAACGGCGGAAAGATCGATCTGCTGCAAAAGATCGAAGTCTTCGGCGCGGCTCTTTTCCCCGATGGTGGAAACCTCTCTGTTCATGATGGTCTTCCGAGACCTTTAGCGGGCTGAAAGGGTTCCAGGGTTCAAGGATTCAATTGAAATACTGAAACGCAAACAAAATCTTTAGAGAAAAACACTATAACCCTTGACCCCAAGATACCTTATATCTGCATGACTTCCGCTTCCTTCTTCTCTAAGATTTGATCAGCCTGCTGGATCGTCTTGTCGGTCATCTTCTGGATCTCATCCTGGATCCGGCGGTGTTCGTCCTCGGTAATCGCCTTTTCCTTCTCCATCTTTTTGAGCTGGTCGTTTGCTTCCTTCCTGATCTGACGGATGGAAATCCGGCACTCCTCGGTCACATGCTTGATGATTTTCACGATCTCACGCCTGCGCTCTTCGGTCAGTTCGGGAATGGTCATCCGGATGATCTTTCCATCATTCGAAGGCGTCAACCCCAGGTCCGACTTGAGAATGGCTTTCTCGATGGACTTCAGCGCGGTGGCATCCCAGGGCTGAATCGTGATCATCCGGCTTTCAGGCACGGAAAGGGTCGCCAATTGATTCAGCCGTGTGGGGGTCCCATAATAATCCACCATGATGTGGTCGAGCAGCGCTGTCGAGGCCCTGCCGGTCCGCACCCGGGCAAACTCATTCTTCAAAGCGGTAATAGCCTTATCCATCTTCTCTTGGGCACAGGCTTTGGTATCTTCGTTCATGGTTACCCTCCTCGAACAATGGTCCCGATCTTTTCCCCCAGGACGGCCCTCCTGATATTCCCATGCTGCATCATGTTGAAGACAATAATCGGAAGTTTGTTGTCCATACACAAAGAAATAGCCGTGGAGTCCATGACCTTGAGCTTCTTCTGCAAGACCTCTATGTAGGTCAGCTCCTTGATCAGTTTCGCATCCTTGTCAATCATGGGGTCGTCGGTATAGACGCCGTCCACCTTGGTGGCCTTGAGAATCACTTCGGCGTTGATCTCCATGGCCCGCAGGGCCGCAGCCGTATCCGTGGTAAAATAAGGATTGCCCGTCCCGCCGCCGAAGATCACCACCCGCCCTTTCTCCAGATGCCGCGTGGCCCGTCTTCGGATATAGGGTTCGGCCAGTTCCTTCATCTCCAGCGCAGAAAGCACACGGGTCATCACCCCCTGTTTCTCCAGCATGCTTTGAAGGGCGAGGGCGTTCAGCATGGTGGCGAGCATCCCCATGTAATCACCTGTGGCCCGGTCCATGCCCTGGGCCATGGCCGAGATCCCTCGGAAGATGTTCCCGCCTCCGATCACAATGGCCATCTCCACATGAAGATCCTGAACTTCACGAATTTCCTGGGCGATGGCCAGCATGGTATCGGGATCGATCCCATATTCCCTTTTCCCCATCAGGGCCTCTCCGCTCAGTTTCAGCAGGATCCTTTTGAATTTCAGGCCGGCCATTCTTGGATATCATCCTTCCTTGCAGGCGTGTAACGGAGATTAACTCTTCTCTATCCCTTCACCCAGCTCATACCGGGCAAAGCGGCGGATCTGGATATTTTCCCCGATCTTTGCAATGTTCCGGGTGATCAGGTCCTTGATCGTGATGTCCGTATCCTTGACAAAGGGCTGCTCCATCAGGCAGACCTCTCCGTAATATTTGTCCAGGCGCCCTTCGACGATCTTGTCCACAATCTTTTCCGGCTTGCCGGATCCGATGGCCTGTTCCCTAAAGATGCCGCGCTCCCGGTCGAGGAAATCCTGAGGAACTTCCTCCCTCTGGATGAAGAGCGGCCGTGCGGCGGCGATATGCATGGCAATATCCTTGACCATGGTTTGGAATTCTTCATTGCGGGCTACGAAATCGGTTTCACAATTCACTTCAACCAGCACCCCGATCTTTCCTCCGGCATGGATGTACGAACTGACCAGCCCCTCGGCTGTGGTCCGGCCGGAACGTTTCGCCGCTGCCGAAAGTCCCTTCTTCCTGAGATAATCAATGGCTCCCTCCAGTTCCCCGTTGGACTCCGCAAGAGCCTTTTTGCAGTCCATGATCCCCGCGCCGGTCCGGCTCCTCAACTCTTTGACCTGATCGGCTGAAATACCGCCCATACTTTTCCTCCTTACGATTCCATACCTCCCGCCTCCCTTCTGCCGGCGGATCTGTTTGATTTCATGATTCCTGTGCAGGCGCCTGAGAGGATTCTGTCTGAAGGGTTTGATCCGGCGCCTCGCTTCCGGCCGCCGCAGCCATCATCGCTTCTTCAATATCAGGCGCCCTTCTCTCCTTGGCCTCCAATACCGCATTGGCGATTTTGGATGTCACGAGGCGGACGGAACGGATGGCGTCATCGTTTCCGGGGATACAATAATCGATCTCGTCCGGATCGCAGTTCGTATCCACGATGGCGATGATGGGAATTCCCATGATCCGGGCTTCATGAACGGCGATTTTCTCCTTCTTGGGATCTACGATAAAAAGGGCGCCGGGAAGACTGGTCATATCCTTGATGCCCCCCAGATACTTTTCCAATTTGAGCCGGTCTTTCTCTATCATCAGGGACTCTTTCTTGCTGAATTTCTCAAAGGTCCCGTCCTCCTTCATCTTTTCGATATTCTTCAACTTTGAAATACTGTTTCTGATGGTCTTGAAATTGGTCAATGTCCCGCCGAGCCAGCGCTGATGCACGTAAAACATCCCGCACCGTACGGCCTCCTCATAGATGGCGTCTTGAGCCTGTTTTTTGGTCCCCACAAACAGGATATGTTTTCCATCGGATATGATCTGTTTGACCGTGTTATGAATCTCCTTGATATTGCGCAAGGTTTTCTGAAGATCCAGGATATAGATCCCGTTCCGTTCGCCGAAGATGAACTTCTTCATCTTCGGATTCCATCGGTTGGTCTGGTGCCCGAAATGGACCCCGGCCTCCAAAAGCTCTTTCATGGTGACAATCGGCATAACCGTTTCTCCTTATAATGGTTTTTTCCTCCATATCCTTCATCTCCCGGGGAAACGCCCGATGCGCACCACCCCCCTGGATCCGGATATGTGTGTGATATCCAGAAGAAATCAGCAGTTTTTTTCTGCTTCGCTTATCTTCTGGAGAGTTTTATAGATTAGTGGCCCTATTCGTAAATACGGTCGCATTCGAGGGTCATAGGGCGGTCGGATCAAAGTTCCGCTCCTTGCGACGTACCACAGGGGAGGGGGTACGCCTCAGTCGCGCGCGGAGATGAGACCGCCCTATGACCCTCTACCGGTAAACCGAGTACAAGTCGGTACGTTACCATATTTATGAACAGGACCACTGAATCAGCAAATTTTAAATTATAAAATTTAGCATAGAGGATTCTTGATTGCAAGAAAAAATAGTCAAAAATCACCTATTCTGTAAGGATGGCGCTGTACCTGATGATGTGGATATGTTTTGTCCTCTTTTCATAAAAAACAAGACAAACCCCCAACATTCATGCCATTCCCACAATGGCATAGGATGCCTTTCTTGTTGAGGATTTTCTTAAAAATCGATACCGATATGAATCGAAGGACTTAGTATCTCCCTCTGCCTCCGCCTCCGCCGCCGCCCCTGCCGCCGGAACTGCCCCTCTCCGGTTTGGGACGGGCTTCATTAACCGTGATCGCGCGATTATTGATCTGTTTGCCGTTCAACTCGCTGATGGCCTTCTCGCCTTCCTCGCGGCTCGACATCTCGACAAATCCGAAACCTTTGGAGTTCCCCGTATATTTGTCGGTGATGATCTTTGCGCTTTCAATGGCGCCGAAGGGGGTAAAAAGATCACTCAGTTGGGACTCGCTCATCTCATAAGAAAGATTTCCCACATACAGTTTCATTGACATAACTCTTCTCTCCTCATTTGGGATAGGCAGAGACTCAGGCGGGACCCATACAAAAGCGCTTGCAGTGAAATTTACACGGCAGGTATGAACGACGCGATAAGTATCTGCTCTCTACCCGGTTAGTAAGCTTTCCTTCTTCTCGCGTGCACTATAGCAAACCCGAA
The DNA here is from genome assembly GCA_001873285.1 of Nitrospirae bacterium CG2_30_53_67. Classification (NCBI taxonomy): domain Bacteria; kingdom Pseudomonadati; phylum Nitrospirota; species Nitrospirae bacterium CG2_30_53_67. The sequence continues at coordinate 9,302 of MNYV01000142.1, read as the reverse complement.
ATGCCATTGCAAGTAAAATTATGGGCATAAACGGGCCGGTGAACATCTTTTTTTCTTTTATTCCGATTGTCAAAAAGATTTGTCAAAAAGATTTTTTTGATATAAGATGCAGGCCCAAAAGAGGCGGACATGGATGCAAGACAACAACTCAAAGAGATCATACAAAAGAAAGCCCTGCAAATCGGCAGGTTCACCCTTGCGCATGGAGGCGAGAGCGCTTATTATATTGATGCCAAGCAGGTCATCAACACCCCCGAAACCGGCTCTTTGATCGGCGAACTGATCTACGGCATGATCGGGGACAAGCATATAGACTATATCGGCGGCCTCATGTACGGGGCCATTCCCATTGCCTTCAGTGTCAGTCACTATGCCTTCTATCAACAAAGGAAGAATATCCCCGTCGTCAGTGTGAGAAAAGAAGCCAAGAAGCATGGGACTCAAAAATACATAGAGGGGATCATTGAAAAAGGGGGGAGAATCGTCGTCGTTGAAGACGTCGTCTCCACAGGGAAATCCGTGCTGACGGCCATAGAACGGCTGAAAGAGGCCGGACTGAAGATTGCAATGGTTATTTCAATCGTGGACAGGAATATGGGCGGCAGAGAATCCCTCCGTAACTACGATTATCACCCCATATTCTCGATTGATGAGTTATTGACGGCTTCGTAAAAAGTCCATCTGCGGCGTTGCGCTGCGTCCTTCGCCTGCCTGTGCGTGACCGCCTGACTGCGAGCGCCATGCCTGCGCCACAGCGTGGCAGGCAGGTCCTCGCTCAGGCGGGCACGCAGAGAGGTCATTGCAGCGTACGTCTATGTACGCGCTGATTCCTCAGGACTTGCGCGCCTTGCATCTGGGCCTTTTTTCTTTGCCGTCCTATTTGAGGACTTATTACGAAACCGTCATTATTGAGGACATACACTTGAATATGGGCATGCATGGCAAGACACCGCCATCTGATTTTATACGGACGACCATTTCCGAAGATATAAAAGACGGCAAGAACCAAGGGCGGGTGCAGACCCGGTTCCCGCCGGAACCTAACGGCTATCTCCATATCGGACATGCCAAATCCATTTGTCTCAATTTCGGCATCGCCGGGGAATTCGGAGGCCTCTGCAACCTTCGGTTCGATGATACCAATCCGGCCAAAGAGGAAGTCGAGTACGTGGAATCAATCCAGGAGGACGTCCGCTGGCTCGGGTTCGACTGGGACGGCAGGCTCTACTATGCATCCGACTATTTCGAGAAACTTTATGAATTTGCCGTTCAGTTGATCAAGAAGGGCAAGGCCTATGTGGATGACCTGAGCGCGGATGAAATCCGCGAATACCGCGGCACCCCAACCGAGCCGGGCAGGGAGAGCCCCTTCCGGAACCGTTCTATTGAAGAGAACCTGGACCTCTTTGAACGGATGCGCGCCGGCGAATTCGGAGACGGCTCCCGTGTGCTCCGGGCAAAGATCGACATGGCCTCCCCGAATCTGAATATGCGGGACCCGGTCCTGTACCGGGTCCTTCACGCCTCGCATCACCGAACCGGCGAGAAATGGTGCATTTATCCCATGTACGACTTTGCCCACGGGCAGTCGGATTCCATCGAAGGGATCACCCACTCCATCTGCACGCTGGAATTTGAGGATCACCGGCCGCTCTATAATTGGTTTCTTGATCAGTTGGAAATCCATCATCCCCGGCAGATCGAGTTCGCCCGCCTCAACCTCGGCCATACGGTCATGAGCAAACGGAAGCTCCTGCAACTGGTTCAGGAGGGGCATGTCTCCGGCTGGGACGATCCCCGGATGCCCACCATCTCCGGGCTTCGCAGGCGGGGATACACGCCCGAGGCCATCCGCAGCTTCTGTGAACGCATCGGCGTGGCCAAAAGGGAGAGCATGGTTGATATTGCACTCCTTGAACACTGCCTGCGTGAAGACCTGAATAAGCGGGTCCCCCGCGTCATGGCCGTGCTTCGGCCCCTCTGCGTGGTCATCGACAACTATCCTGAAGGCCGTATGGAGGAACTGGAGGCCGTCAACAATCCCGAAGATCCCGGCATGGGGACACGGAAGGTCCCCTTTTCACGAATCCTCTACATCGAACAGGAGGATTTCATGGAGGACCCGCCCAAACAGTTCTACCGCCTTTGCCCGGGCCGGGAGGTCAGGCTGAGGTACGCGTATTTCATAAAATGCGTCAGCGCCGTAAAAAACCAGGCCGGCGAGGTGGTGGAACTCCACTGCACCTATGACCCGGCCACACGGGGCGGCGACTCCCCGGACGGCCGCAAGGTCAAGTCCACCCTGCACTGGGTCTCTGACGCCCACTCGATCCAGGCCCAAGTCCGCCTCTACGATCATCTCTTCACCAAAGCCGATCCCGAGGGGGATAAGGACACACCCGACTTCAAGGCCTTTCTGAATCCGAAATCCATGGAGACGGTGACATCGTGCAGGCTGGAACCCGGCCTCGCGGGTGCAGCACCAGGAAGCCGTTACCAGTTTGAAAGACTGGGTTACTTCTGCGTGGATCGAGACTCCACTCAGGACCGGCTCGTCTTCAACCGGACGGTAACATTACGTGATGAATGGGCCAGAATCCAAAAGACAGGGAAAGAAAAAAAGCGATGATATTACAATTCGTCAAAAAAGATATTAATTCCGTTCTTGACTTTTTCATAGTAGATGATTTGTACCCCGATGCTTTCCGGTAACATCTGCTTCGATTCATAAGTCTGTGGTTTGATGCTGACGGGATGATCGCCGATATAGCCATCGATCCCCCTCGCCTCTTCTTCAGGATCGGATGTCCTATAGGATTTTCCCGTATGTGCGGCGACACGTTTCAGAATCGCCTCCTGAAATTTCAAGCCGACAAATGTTTTCACGATAACCAAGTCTTTGACCCATGCTCTGATCATTTCTCATCTTGAGTTTCTTCATGGTCGGATTTCTTCTCTAAGGATCGCTTTGAACTTGTCATGGTGTCTGAATGGGAATGTCTCGTCTAATTGGACCAGATTTGAGCGAAGTAAATGAAGATTGATAAAGGTATTATTTTTCAGATACAGATAAGAGAGCAGCCGGCTGTTTTCATCATATTTTGCCTGGTCGAATTTCAGGTAAACGCTCTGCCCCTTTAATTTGTCCCAAAGCCATTTCATGGCTTCCGGCTCCTTGCCTGCCTTTGTTCCAATGCCGATCAACCTGACGATCATGTCGTTATTGAGTTCCATCATGTTGGGGGCGATCACGCGCTTCAAATGTAGATACTGCCCTTTACCGTTTCCGTTGGCTTCGATTTTTGAACCGAAGGTCATCTTCCTGGGATCGATCTTCTTGTCGAATCGGACAGGATCGTGAAATATATAAGGCATTTTTTGTATTTCCTGCCGGCGGTCGATGGTCTCTCGTGCCGGTTTAACGACTTCTACAACGGTCTGACTGAAAATATCGGCCTGCTCAACCCCGATTTTTTTTCTGATCACCGGTAAAAATGACTCATTGATCTCGTATCCGATCGAGTGCCTTTGAAGACGCTTTGCCGCCAGGGAGGTCGTGCCGCTTCCCAGGAATGGGTCAAGAACCGTTTCCCCGACAAAGCTGAACATCCTGATCAACCGCCGGGGAAGCTCTTCTGGAAACATGGCCAGATGCTTATCCTGTTTCTCCCCGGGAAAATTCCAGTGTCCGGCGAAGTATTCGTTCCATTCTTCTACAGACAGCTTGGACTGCTCTTTCGCCGCCTTGTCGACCGGCGGGGGGCTGCCGGGTTTTTTGAAGAGCAGGATAAATTCGTAATCAATCTTGATAATTCCATTTCGTGGATAGGGGTACGACCCCATAATCGTAGCCCCGCCCGTCGTGTTACAGGTCGTCACCTTCTGCCAGATAATGGCCCCCATATAATCGAAACCGATGAATTCACAGAATTTAATGATCTCGGTTCTGATGGGGATGACTTTATAGCGGCCATAATATACAGATCTGGCGAACTGATCACCGATATTGATGCACAGACGGCAACCGCCGTGCAGGACACGGTGGCATTCTTTCCATACGAGGTTCAGGTTGTTTATGTATTCTTCGTAGGTATCATGAAAGCCGATCTGCTGGACACTCTCGTAATCCTTGAGTTGCCAGTAAGGCGGCGACGTAATGACGAGATGGACGGACTCATCCGGAACTTCCGACATCGAACGAGAATCCGCTATAAAAATATTGTGCTTATTCATGCAGTCTTTATACCCTATCCAGTTTGTCTATTCAATATCGAACGATGTTATTAAGCGACAAAACGAGTGTAGCAGAAATAGGTTTCTTTGTAAAAGAAATTTGACATAACCTTATTTGAAACGTTTTAAAATTTCTTTATACACTTCCTCGTCCCGTCTGAATCCAACCTTGATGACGTAGACCAGAACCTCTTTTTTCTTTATCTCATAAATGACTCTATAGGGTCCCACTCTCAGCTTCCATAACCCTTTAAGGTCGGCTCGCAAGGGCGAGCCGAAGATTTCAGGTTCACTCGTCAGCTTTTTCCTGATGGTCTTGATGATTCTCTGCTGGTCAGGTTTGTCGATCTTTCTGAAGTCTTCTTTGAGGACAAGCTCATCGATCAGGACGGTGTACATTACCTGAGCCCCACCTTTTTCTCCGTCTCATCCAGGCTGACGTATTTTTTTCCTTTTCTCTCCAGACGGTCTTTGGCTATGGATCCCAAGGCAAGATCCTCTACTTCATCAATGATCCGTTGCATTTCTTTGTATTCATCGTAATCGATGATAACACCCAAGGGTTTATTCCGTTTGGTCAGAATAACACGGTGTTTTTTTATTATACTCAGAACATCGGAAGCCTTGTTCCTCAACTCCGCAATCCCTATGAGAGCCGTATCCTCTTTAACCGTGATCATGTGAATCACCTCCTTGAATGAACTGTTCAATAGTACATTTCAACAGTACAATTGTCAACTTTAAAGTGGTGATCCCAACGGGATTCGACCATGCAGCCGGGAGCAAGAGCCCTGCTCGGGCTCGGCGAACGGAGATGGATGACCCCTTCCGCTCATGACCGAATCCCAAAAAGCACACTTTCGAATCGTAGAAACAAATTGGAGGGAGGGACAAATGGTGAGGGAGATGGTGATCCCAACGGGATTCGAACCCGTATTACCGGCGTGAGAGGCCGACGTCCTAACCGTTAGACGATGGGACCCTATGGCTCGGGTGCAAGGATTCGAACCTCGATAGGCAGATCCAGAGTCTGCTGTCCTACCATTGGACGACACCCGAATGTCGCTCATAAAAGTAACAAAATCGTTATTTTCTGTCAAGGAGAAAGGGATCAGATCGTCGGCCGGTTCCTGATATATTCCACTGCCTTTTTCATCCGTTTTAGAACGGATTCCTTGCCGAGGATGGAGACCAGTTCAAAGATACCGGGGCTGACCGTTCCTCCGGTCAGGGCCACGCGCACAGGTTGTGCGATCTTACCGAGTCCGGTCTCCTTTTCGGCCATGACCTGCTCAAAGATCGCCTGAATCTTCTCCACGGAAAAGTCATCGAGGGCGGCAAATCTCGACATGAGATCCTCCAGGAGAGGAAGGTTTTCCGGAGTCAGGTATTTTTTCCCTGCCTTTTCATCCATAACAATCTCGCGTTCGAAGAAGTAAGTGGAAAGCTCGGCCATCTCGACCAGGGTCTTGCGTTTCTCCTGCTGGCACTTGACCACCTCGGCAAGATAGCCCATCTTCTCTGAGGGATAGGGTTCAGTGAGAATACCCTTTTGTACGAGGATCCCATTGAGGATGGAGGCCAGGCGTTCCGGGTCTCCGGTCTTGATATAATGGTGGTTGAGCCAGAGGAGTTTTTCAGGATTGAAAACCGCCGGCGACTTGCCGATCCCATCAAGCGAGAACTTCTCGATCAGTTCCTCCCTGGAAAAAATCTCCTGGTCGCCGGAACCCCATCCCAGCCGTGCCAGGTAATTGATCATGGCTTCGGGAAGGTAGCCCATTTCCTTGTAGGCCATGATGGATGTGGCGCCGTGGCGTTTGGAGAGCCGGGTCTTGTCCGAGCCGAGGATCATGGGGACGTGGGCGAACTTGGGGACATCATACCCCAGCGCCTGGTACATGAGGATCTGCCTCGGCGTGTTATTCAGGTGATCATCACCCCGGATGATATGGGTCATTCCCATGAGGGCGTCGTCCACGACCACGCAGAAATTGTATGTGGGTGTGCCGTCCGAGCGGCGGATGATCAGATCGTCGAGCTGGCTGTTCTCGAAGGTGATGACCCCGTGGATCATGTCCGCCACTTCGGTGGTTCCGGAAAGCGGCGTCTTGAAGCGGATGACCGCTTTCCTCCCGAGAACGTTCCCAGTCCCTTCACGGCATCGGCCGTCGTACTTGGGCGTCCTCCCCTCCTTCAATGCCTGCCTGCGGCGCTCCTCCAGCTCTTCGGGTAAGCAGGTGCAGGGGTAGGCCATGCCTTCGGCGATCAGTCTCTCCACGTGTTCCTGGTACAGAGACATCCGCCGGCTCTGGAGGACCGGCCCCTCGTCATAGTCCAGGCCGAGCCAGCCCATGCCGTCGAGAATCGCCTGGATGGAGGCCTCGGTGGACCGCTCCACGTCCGTATCCTCGATGCGGAGAACAAACGAGCCGCCGTGCTTCCGGGCAAAAAGATAATTGAACAGGGCGGTCCTCACCCCTCCGATGTGCAGATAACCTGTGGGACTCGGGGCAAACCGGACTCGAATCTTTCCCGTCATACCCATCCTCGCTCAACGATGATATTACATGAAAAACGGAAAGGTGTGAAAAGAGATCGGAACTCCGTCAGTTCTTGACCACCAGCACGGGTATCGGCGACTTGCGGATAACCTTGTCGGTCACGCTTCCCAGAAGCATCCTCTCCAGTCCGCTCGCTCCCCGGCTGCCCATGACGATGAGTTCCAGTTGGTTCTTCTCGGCATACTCGATCAATGTGGAGTAAGGCTCCCCTTCCAGCACGACCGGATGGATCTCCTCGCCGCTGTTCATGATCCTTCTGGGCATGAATTTTGTAAGTTCTTCGGTCGCATATTCCACAGAAGATTTCTCCATCTGATTGACCGAAGGATGAGGAATATAGGACCCTGCAGGGAGAGGCTCGTACACCACATGGACCACATGCATCTCAATCCCGCAGCCTTTGAAAAACTCGAAGGCATATTTGAGGCAGTTCTTGGAGTTTTCACTGAAGTCGACGGCGACAAGAATTTTTCGAACCTTGGCCATTCTGTAAATCCTTTTCAGAAGAAAGGCGGGACACCTCACGTGTCCCGCCGGGCTGACACCGCGATAAAATTAACCCATCTTACCGAGCAGCATGAAAGCAATGACCAGACCGTAGATGACCAGGGACTCGATCATCGCAAGACCGATGATCATGTTGGTCATGATCTTTCCGGATGCGCCGGGATTCCTTGCGATCCCCTGCATGGCGCCGTTCACGGCAAACCCCTGACCGAGCGCTCCGCCGAAGGCCGCCACGGCAATGGTGATGGCCGTGGCCATGGCAATGGTCCCCTTCTCAGCCCCGCCGCCTGCCGCCGCTTCTTCCATGGCAAATGCAGGAACCGCGCTTAGAAGTGCGGCTGCAAAAATAAACAATCTTGACAGGATCTTCTTCATGGTATTCTACCTCCCTTCTCAATTTGCCGTCCAGGCTCGATGATCCGAAGGTCCGTCCCGCCGCCCTCAGAAGGTATCCTATCCCACCCCACCTCCAAGAGAGCCCCGTTTTTCCGTCCCCGGAAAGCGGCTGCGGAAGGCACGGTCATCCGGCCGTGAACCGCAAGAGTAGATCCCGGAACATCCCGGGAGCAAGCCCCGTTACACCCCGTTTTGCCCGCCCCGGTTCGAGGAGCCAGTCCGGGGAAGGATGGGGCGCCTTGGGGTAAAATCCATCAGTGTTCCTCTGCGTGCTCCACGGACCCCTGAATATAAAGGATCGCCAGGAGCACAAAGACAAAGGTCTGCACAAAACTGGTAAAGATCATCAGAACCATGATCGGAAGCGGGACCAGAAGCGGGACCAGCCCGGCCAGGATAATGAGAAGCGTATCCTCTCCCATGATATTCCCGAACAATCTCAGGCTGTGGGAAACCGGTCTGGCCAGGTGCCCGATGATCTCTATGGGAAGCATGAGGGGCGCAAGCCAGATCACCGGCCCCATAAAATGCAGGAGATACTTGAAACCATGCTCCTTGACGCCGAAGAAATGAACCGAGATAAAGACAATCACGGCGCAGGCCACGGTGATGTTCAGATTCGAAGTGGCCGAATACATGCCGGGGAAGATCCCCATCATGTTGCAGGTGAAGATGAAGAGGCTGAAGGTCGCAATCATGGGGAAGAACCGTCTGGCGTTCTTTTCCCCCATGACTCCCGCCATGAAGTTCATGATGGTCTCAAGAACCACCTCAAAGAAGTTCTGCACACCGGCGGGGACAAGGGCCAGATTCGAGGTTGCGATTTTTCCCATGAGGATCAGGAGCAGAACGGTGACCGCGGCGTACCCCACGGCCAGATACTCGTATCCCAGGAAGCTTAAAAACATCGGCGGTTCATGCATGTCGCTTCTCCTCTGTGAATTGCCGAAATCTGACCACAGAACACAGAGAAAACAAAAAACCTTTTTGCCACGAATGAACACGAATCTGCACAAAGAAACAGCAGTTATTTATTTGTGCCCATTCGTGGCTGAATAGTTTCTTTTAATGCCTTTGTGCCTTGGTGGCGACCAAGGCTCTTCTCTGTGCACCCAGTGGTTTTATCTTCCATCCTTTTTTCACAAAACCTTTGACATAACCGAATTGCCAGCGGATCGGCCTGCCAGGATCATCCCTTCAGCCAGGACCATGAGCAGGGCGGCGGAAAAGCCGGCCACGATGCCATAGACATTAAAAAGTTTATAATAGATCAGACCAAAAAAAACCAAGACCAAAATCAAAAATTTCAGCACGCCCATCAGCCCGTAGAAAATCTTGTGCAGCGGCGCCGGCCTGAAGAAACGCATGATGATGAAAACAAGAGCCTTGAAGTTGGCGAGGCCGACCGCCATGCCGACCACCATGCCCAAGGCCGCCCCTTTGCCGAAAAAAACATAGCCGAGGCCGGTCAGCAAGGCCAGAAAAAGGAGCCCTTGCCATGTGGTTCCCCTGGGGATCACCCGTTCTGCCGCCGTTTCTTTCATCAAGGGATCACCCCTCCTTGCTCTCTTTGACGGCGATACCGATCAGATTCTTAAAACC
>MNYV01000141.1 GCA_001873285.1 Nitrospirae bacterium CG2_30_53_67 | reverse complement strand
CGTTAGGAGTTATGCAAGTTTGAAGTTTATTAAGACTTCTAACGTGTGAATCTTCTCCCCAAAGGGGATATGACATAAGGATCATCTCCAAAAGAGCGGGTGAAAACATCAGGGGTCAAGGGGTCAAGGATTCCAGGGGTCAAGTGAAGTGCTAAAATCATAAGGGGCCGAGGATTATAGGGTCCAAGGGTTCCAGTGTTTTTCTCTGAAGATTTTGCTTGCGTTTCAGTATCTCACTTGAACCCTTGACCCCTCGACCCCTGGAACACTATGGACCTTCAACCCTCGAACCCTTTTTACCTATTAAATGGGAGAAGAACCTGAAATAATAACCACGGAAAGAGAAATATAAACACCCATGAACCCGACACCAGCCCATCATCAAGAGATCCGGCTGACCCATAACCAGATGCGGGCCGTCACCACCCTGGGCCGCAACCTCTGTGTCTCGGCCGGGGCCGGTTCCGGAAAGACCACGGTCCTGGTGGACCGGTACCTCTACCTGCTCGAACACGGCGGCATGGAGGTCCAAGGGATCGCCGCCATCACCTTCACGGAGAAGGCCGCCAATCAGATGAAGGAAAAGATCCGCAGCAAGATCCAGGCAAGGATCGCCCTTGCTGCGAATCCTGAGGAAAAGGAGATCTGGTCCCGGAGATTCCTGGAGATGGGTTCGGCCTGGATCCAGACCATTCACGGATTCTGCGCCCGCATTCTCAAAGAGAACGCGATCGAGGCCGGTATCGACCCCCGCTTCATGACCCTGAACGAAACCGAGACCATCATCCTGCTCCATAGGACCGTCAAGGACTTCATCAACGAGCGCCTGAACCAGGAGGCCGAGACCATGATCCGGCTTCTCACCGCATACGGGCTCCGCCGCACACAGGAGTTGCTGGCCCGGATGCTGGAACAGCGTGAAATCATTTCCGCCTGGTCGGAAAGGTATCGCGGCCTCTCGGACCGGGAGATCATGGCGCCCCTGCGTGAGCAGGCCCGGACCGAGGCGCAGTCCCTGGCCAGGCGCCTTGAACTCCTGACCTGCCCGGATCCGGAAGACCTGATTGAGAAGACCCGGCAGGAGGCCCTCACCCTCGTTTCATCAAAAGATCTTTCAGCAGACATCCTGGCCGCGCTCTCCTCCATCCATCTGAAAGGCGGAAGTAAAAAGAAATGGGGAGAAGAGGCATTAAAAAACGTGAAGGCCATTCTCATGGAACTCAAGACCCTGTCGGCAGGCCTTCTCCTGCTCTATGATGAGGAAAAGGCGGAGCAGGACCTGGCCCTTCTCCGCACCCTCATCTTTGAATTCGATCTTATAAACGAACGGTACCGTACGGAAAAATACGCGCGCGGGGCCGTGGACTTCGACGACCTCCTGATCCTCACGCTCGGCCTTCTCCGGGAGAACGCGGAAGTAAGAAACCGCTGTCAGCGGGAGATCTCGACCCTGCTCATGGACGAGCTCCAGGATACGGACCGCGTGCAGATGGAGATCGTCCGGCGCATCATAGGGGACGAGCCGGGGCGCATCTTCGCCGTAGGGGACGCAAAGCAGTCGATCTACAGCTTCCGCGGCGCGGACGTCTCCGTGTTCCAGGCCTTCCGGCAGGAGATCCAGGCGCATGATCCACAAGGGGTCATCCCCCTGAACAGGAATTTCCGGAGCCAGAAAGAGATTCTCGATTTTATCAATCACCTCTTCTCCGGAATCTTTCTCACCGGCGCCGGATCCGGCCTGCCTGTGCGTGATCGCACGCAGACAGGGAATGCGATCGGCTTTGAGGCGCTCGAACCCCACATGGGGAGCGTCGACGGCGGCCACTTCGTGGAATGCTTCTTCTCTGTTTCCAGCTCAGGGGAAAGGATCTTGATGGAGGAGACACGCCGGCAGGAAGCCGCATGGATCGCCGCCCGTATCCGGGACATGGTCGAAAACAAAGAAGAGAGGATCTATGTCTCTCCGGGTGAAAAACGGGCCGTGCAGTTCGGAGATATCGCGATCCTCTTCAGGGCCATGACCGGGCTCAAGATCTATGAGAACGCTCTCAGGCGGCTCGGCATCCCCTTCACGGTCATAGGCGGGGCCGGATTCTTCGAGAAGCAGGAGGTGATCGATGTCGAAAATGTCCTCAGGGTCCTCCTCTACCCCGAAGACCAGGCGGCCCTGGCCGGTCTCCTTCGCAGCCCCTGCGTGGGACTCAGGGATGAGACCCTCTTCTTCATGACCCGCGGGCGGTCCCTGTCCCAAGGATTGAGCGAGACCGAATCCATCCGGGAGATCAGTGAGTCTGAAAAGAAGATCCTGATACGGGCGCGGGAGATGATCGAGAAGCTCCGATCCGTGCGGGACAGGATCCGCATCCCTGAGCTCATCGGACGTTTTCTCGACATGTCCGGATACCCGGCCATGCTCCTGACCGATCCGGTGCACGGGAAACAGCGCTATGCCAATCTCAAAAAACTCATGGATTTTGCACGGGAGTTCTCATTAAAGCCCTTCTTCGACCTCTCGGACTTCGTTGATCATATCGAGGAACTCATGGAGAGGCATACGCGTGAGGCCGAATCCCCGATGGACGAGGAGACAAAGGACACGGTCCGCATCCTCACCGTGCACAAGGCCAAGGGGATGGAGTTCCCCGTGGTCTTTCTGCCGGATCTTGCGGCCAGGGACGGGGGAAGGTCCGGACCGCTCCAGGTCCACCGGGACATCGGCATCGGGATACAGACACCGGACGACAGGGGAAGTTTCAGGGATTCCTACATCCGGAAGCGGATCATGGAGTCATCCAAGTTCAATGAGGCCGATGAAGAGAAGCGGCTCTTCTATGTTGCGGCCACACGGGCCAAAGATTTCCTGGTCCTCTCCGGTCAGCCGAGCTTCCCCAAGAAGCCCAAACCCGGCTCGGCCGCGCCCATGGACTGGATCAAGCAGGCCTTCGGCATCTCCGAGGAAAACTATCACGAAGACATCCCGTATGGAGACCGGAAGGTTCGCGTCTTCACCCAAGCCGTCACTCCAAGCCGGCGCATCCCTCACGAGCCTACCTGGATGGAAACCTACCCGGGGATCCTGCAGGGAGAACCGGTCCCGGTCCCGGATCATGACGCCGCACGGGCCCTGCTCGAACGGTCGGCCCTGGCCCCGGCCCCCTCACGGCCCGTCCGATTCACAGCCACACAACTCTCGGCCTTCACCGGCAAACCGAGTGCAGGCCGGAAAGGCACAGAGGGATATGATCTCACACAACCCTGCGGGATCAAGGAACCCTCCCTTCCGGAACTCGACCTCCATACTGCCGGAGGGAAAAACCTTGGGAGCCTTGTCCACCGGATGCTTCAGCGCTGGGACCTGAAAGAGTCTTCACTCACGGCGCTTGTGGATCTGGAGCTTAACCGAATCCGGCTTGCGCCTGGGGAAACGGAAGAATTAAGGGCGCAGTCCCTTGAACTCCTGAGACGATTCTCCGCCACAAAGACCGCAGAGGAGATCCGAAAGGCCTCCGAGGTCTCAACCGAGATCCCCTTTGTGCTCAAGCTCGGCTCCTCCTGCCAAGTCCAGGGAGTCATCGACAAGCTCTACCGGAATTCACATGGACGGCTCACCCTCATTGACTACAAGACCGACCGGATGACGGAGTCCGAAGCCACACTAAAAGCCGAGGAATACCGCTTCCAGATCGAGATATATGCCCTGGCCGTACACCGTCTTTTCAATGAAGACGTCGAGGCCGCGCTCGTTTTTCTGCAGCCTAATGTCATCCATCCGATTCATTTCGATCCGGATGCAGCCGAAGAAGAGATTCTCTCCTTGATACGGAAGATTCAGGCCCTCCCCGCCCCTTTCATGCTTTCCCACGATCAGGGCCTTAGTGGTCCTATTCGTAAATACGGTCGCATTCGAGTGCCGTAGGGCGGCCTCCTCGGCGTTCCGCTCCTTGCGACGTACCGCAGGGGGTACGCCTCAGTCGCGCGCGGGGATGAGGCCGCCCTACGGCACTCTCGGTACGTTACCGTATTTACGAACAGGACCACTTAACCCCGCCGGGGCAAAAGACCTTCCCATGAGATGTGTGCAGGATGGATGCAGGAAAAAA
>MNYV01000140.1 GCA_001873285.1 Nitrospirae bacterium CG2_30_53_67 | reverse complement strand
GAATCCTTGACCCCTGGAATCCTCGGCCCCTTTTTACACACTAAATGGCCGATGGCTCGTAGAGGAGAAGAACCGAATATCAATCACAGATCCGGTATCAAGGAATACAAAGGATGGAAATGACTTCTTTCGGCGAGTACCTGAAAAGCGAGCGGGAACTGAGAGAGATCTCGTTAAGAGAGATCTCTGATGAAACCAAGGTCAGCTACCGCTACCTTGAGGCCATAGAAGAAGACAACGAATCCAGGCTCCCGGCAGAGGTTTTTACAAAGGGGTTCATACGGAGCTACGCCAATTACATCGGTCTGGACGCGGACGAGGCTATCCTGCGGTATCAGGAATACCGGAAGGCCAAGGATTCCTCCGGAAATTCGCAGGCGGCTGGTATGGATCTCCCCGGGACCGGCGCCGTCAGTAAGAATAAGAAAAGGTCCATGATCCTTTGGATCTTGACCGCTCTTCTGGCCGCGGCGGTTGTTATGGCTTCGGGGTATGGTCTTTGGAGGTGGAGGGAGGCGTCCTCTCAGCATCCATCCCTGCAGCAGGGCGGGATTGAAAAGTCCGTTTCATCCCCGGAGTCGAAGGTGAACAAAGAGACGAAAGAGGTTCCCATACCGGGAAAAGAGGAGGCCCCGCCCGTTCCACAGAACAGGGCAGAGGGGCCGCAGACGGAACCGGCCGCTCCCTCCCCGGCTCCGATTGAAATGATTCTATCCGCCCGTGCTCAGACATGGGTCTCCTGCGATCTGGACGGGAAAGAACACCATGATCTGATCATCCGGCCCGGCCAAGAAGTCCGTTTGAAGATGGTGGAATCCATCCGGCTCAACATCGGGAATGCAGGGGGCCTTGTGCTTCGGGCCAACGGCAAAACCTTGGGCCCGTTCGGAAGCTCCGGACAGGTTATAAAGAATTATGTGCTGACGAGAAAGGATCTGGAGGGAAGTCCATAGAATGCAACGGACACCCTTCAGGCTTTTTTACGGGTCCGGGCTATATAGACGATGCAGTGGTCGCAGTCCTTGCCGTTTTCACTGCAACTCCCTTTGGTGAGTTCCCAGCACGGCCTGTTCGGTTCCTTGAACGCGGAACAGGATTCCTTGACATGGCTCGGGCACCGCCTGATCTCCCAGCATGGGGCATAGTCCAGAAGCCTTTTGATTCCTTCGATGCTGATTTTCTCCGTATGGATCATGTCCCGTATACATCTCATCCACTGGATGTCATTGTTGGAAAAAAACCGATTCTTGCCGCGGCGGGCGGGTTTGATGAGCCCGTGTTTTTCATAGAGCCTAAGTGTCTGATCTGTGGTTCCAATGAGTTCGGAGGCCACACCGATGGTGTACAAGGCCTGTTGATCAATCTTATTTTTGTTTGTCACGAAGTCATTTCTCCTTTTGAGCTTAGTGGCCCTATTCGTAAATACGGTCGTATTCGAGGGTCGTAGGGCAGCCGGATCAAAGTTCCGCTCCTTGCGGTGTACCAGAGGGGTACGCCTCAGTCGCGCGTCTGATGAGACCGCCCTACGACTCTCTCGGTACGCTACCATATTTACGAACAGGACCACTTGGCCGATGAATTACTACAAACAAATTACATAACAACTACAGATTTAAGTTACCTATATTTATAAAACAAAAAACATCTACTGTCAATGAGAAAGAAATCTACTAAAAAAGCGGTTCTTCTCCTCTACGAGCCATCGGCCATTTAGTGTGTAAAAAGGGGCCGAGGATTCCAGGGGTCAAGTGTTTTTTTGATTTAGGTATTCTTCTATCATCTCGCCTACCCCCGGGGTTTTTGATATGTTTACCCCTCGGCTACTTGCTAAGCTTTTCACTCGGACCCTTGACCCCTTGACCCCTTGACCCCAAATCACCTTCATGCCCTTGGGTGAAATTTATCGAAAACTTTTTTGAGCCGTTCTTTTGTGACGTGGGTATAGATCTGTGTGGTGGAGATATCCGCATGTCCGAGCATGAGTTGGACGGATCGAAGATCCGCTCCGTTTTCAAGAAGATGGCTGGCAAAGGAATGCCGGAGTGTATGAGGGGATATCTCCTTGCGGATACCCGACTGGAGGGCATATTTCTTGATGATCTTAAAAAACCACTGACGGCTCATCCTATTTCCGAACCGGTTGGGAAAAAGAAAATCGCTCCGGCGCGATTTCAATATTCTGGGCCGGTCATGCGATAGAAAATCCCTGATCCATCCCTGGGCCGAATCACCCATGGGGACCAGACGCTCTTTTCCCCCCTTTCCCATGGTGATCAGATATCCGACTTCAAGGTTGATATCCGAGTTTTTCAAGGAAACCAGTTCACTCACGCGAAGTCCCGTGGCATAGAGGACCTCCAGCATGGTCCGGTCCCGCTTCCCAAGGGGTGATTCCGTGTCCGGTGTGCGGAGGAGGCTCTCCACTTCTGCGGGAGTCAGGGTCTGCGGGAGGTACTGGATTGTTTTGGGGGACTCGATGTTTTCGGCAGGGTCCGTCTGGATTCGTCCTTCCTGAATCAGGAAACGGAAAAACATCCGGATACTGACCAGTCTTCGCCGGACCGTGGAGAGATTCAATCCTGATCGTTTGATCTGAATCAGATAGGAAAGGACCGCCCTGCGGTCTATCTTCGCGGCCTTATGGATCCCCTGGCCCTTGAGAAACTCAGAAAAATGTGTCAGGTCCCTGCGGTAGGCCTCCGCCGTATTGTTCGAGAGCCCTTTTTCGATTCGGATGAAATGGAGGAACTCATGAATGTGCTGTTCCATTGGATGCTCACCGTTTCTTCGTCTGCATGGGGATCTCTTTGCGGATGGTTTCAACGGCTCCCGGCCGGAGAACGGCCGAGACGACTTGAACGTCCCTCCCTCCCCGGGCGATGACGGTTCCTCCGGGGTCCACGATCAGGGAGTTTCCGCAAAAGCGTGTGTTCCGGGTCCGTCCTGCCCGGTTGCATCCGGCGACGAAGGCCTGGTTTTCAATGGCCCTTGCGATGAGCAGGGACTCCCATTGCGCGCATCGGGGCTCAGGCCACTGTGCGGGGACGATGAGGAGCCAGGCCCCCCGGCCTCGGAACCCCGCAAAGTGTTCCGGAAATCGGAGATCGAAACAGACGGCGATTCCGATCCGGCCGAAGGCCGTGGAGAAAATCTTCCTGGACCGGCCCGGCGTGAAATATCGGTCTTCAAGCATCGGAGGGAAGAGGCGCCTCTTGCGGTACCGTCCGATGATCCTGCCGTGATCCACAACGGCCGCGGTGTTATAGAGGCGCCCTGATTCTTTTTCCGGCAGGGATCCGATGATCATGGTTCCGTGGGTCCCGGAGATTTCACAGAGGCTGTTCAGGATATCCGGGGTCCTTGGGCTGAGCTTCAGCACATCGGGGTATTCGAAACCACCGGACCAGATCTCAGGGAGGACCAGGATCCCGGGCCGGCTTTCCGCGGTACGGCGGATCAGGTTCAGCGTTTTTTCAATCCTCCTGTCCGGGTCATGCAGGCCTGGATTGATCTGGAGGAGGCTCACGCGGATTTCATTCCGGATGCGTGTCATGGTTTCCATGGTAATGAATAATTATCAAGAAAGCAAGGAAAAGGCCGCGTTCACCCTTGGGCAAGGTTTAAAGGTTGAAGGGTTTAAAGGTTTTTCTCTGGAGATTTTGCTTGCGTTCTTGTACTCGGTTTACCGGTATCAGTATTTCACTTGAACCCTTGAACCCTTGACCCCTGATGTTTTCACTCAAGGTCCGGCCGCGGGAACGGGTTCCTGACGCCTATCCATTCCTGAGGTCTCGGTCTCGATCTGTGCCCTCATGGCGCGCATCACCTTGTAAGTCAGCGAACGGGCATAGATCACAATAAACCAGTCCGGGTAATACCGCCCGATATCGAGATAGGTGGTCTGTACGACATGTGAGGTTTCCCCGCGCTGTTCAACCTCGATGGTCCCGTCATTTTTTTTGATGTTCCCGCCGATCAGTTTCCAGCGTGCTTTCCCTTTGTCTTTGTCATAGTTGATCAGGAGGATGCTCTTGAGATCCTCAAAGGGCCACGGGATGTCCAAAGTGACATTTAGAGTAATCCGGTTCGAATCTTGTTTTAAGACCTTCGAGTCGAACTCTTTGGGCATATAGGTATTGAGGTGATAGTAGTCGCAGATGACCCCGCAGACCTGGTCCCTGGTCCCCTTGAAGTCGGCCTCCATGGTGTATTTTTTAATGCCGGGTTGATCCGTGTCCATAATATGATAACTCATATTCTCAAGCCGGAGAACCTCCGCATAGGAGAATTCCGATGAAAAAGGAACCTTGCAGAGGATCAGAAGAAGCATCAGGCTGACGAGCATGATAGTTTTTTGAGGCGGCTTTAAATGCATTTTTCTCCTTAGTGGTCCTGTTCGTAAATATGGTGACGTACCGAGAGGGTCGTAGGGCGGTCTCATCTGCGTTCCTCTCCTTGTGACGTACCACTGGTGGTGGACCCGGAGAGGTTCTACCGATCCGGGGAGAAATAAGATAGGCTCTTCCTCTGGGAAAGCCTTGAATGGAGCAGGAGGAAGAGCCTATGTAAGAGTGGAAAAGTTTATAGCACATCAGATGGGACGGCAAATATACACTTCGTGATGAATCAAAAACACCGTCATTCCCCGACTTGATCGGGGAATCCAGAACATACTGGATTGTCCGGTCAAGCCGGACAATGACAAACGGGTTACGATTTCTGTTGCGGTACAGCATGGCGTTTTGGCTGGCCACTGAGTTTGTTTTGGGTCAATGCCCCCCTCTGGAGGGCTTCCTGATACCACCCATTATGCGGGTGGAGAGTCATTACCTTGGGATTCACAAATATATATTCTTGAGCAGGAATGTCAAGCAGAACATTATTCATGAAAGTCTTGAGGCATATCATACAACTACACGGATTATCATTGGTTTTCTTGACATCAGATCTCGGTATCGTGTATACTCAAAAAAACGAATTAACTTAAATGAATCCTATCCCCTTTAGGAGGTTCCATGATGGGAAAAAGGATTGTGATTGTGGACGGGGTCCGGACTCCTTATATCAAGGCATGGACCCTTTTTAATGATCTCTCCGCCTCCGAGCTTGGCCGGATTGTAGTCCGTGAACTCATGGAACGTCTGGAGATGGACCCTTCGATGGTGGATGAAGTCATCATCGGGAACGTGGGGCAGCCTGCGGACTCAACCAATATTGCCAGGGTGATCGCCCTCAAGGCGGGAATCCCCATACAGGTTCCTGCCTACACGGTTCAGCGTAACTGTGCATCAGGCATGCAGTCGATCGTCAACGCCTGCCGGCAGATCCTCCTAAATGAGGCCGAGGTGATCATCGCCGGCGGGGTGGAATCCATGAGCAACATTTCCATCTTTTTTTCCAAGGATCTGCAGGAAATTCTTCAAGCGTTTCAGAAGGCAAAGAGATGGAGCGACCGTTTCGGCGTGCTCCTGAGGATTCGACCGGCTCATCTCAAACCGGTCGTGGGCCTCCTCATGGGGCTCACCGACGCGAACTGCGGGCTGAACATGGGGCAGACGGCCGAGGTGCTGGCTCGGGAGTTCGGGATCAGCCGCACGGATCAGGATGAAT
>MNYV01000139.1 GCA_001873285.1 Nitrospirae bacterium CG2_30_53_67 | reverse complement strand
CGTCAAACGCTTCGGCATTGGCGACCGTGTGGGCCTGGCCTGGCTCCATTCCGCCTGCGGCGCCTGCGCCTTCTGCAGCAGAGGCCGTGAGAATCTCTGTGAGCAGGCCCTGTTCACAGGTTACCATGTCCATGGAGGGTATGCTGAATATGCCCTGGCGCCGGAAGCGTTCGCCTATGCGATTCCGGATATCTTCTCAGATGAAGAGGCCGCTCCCCTGCTCTGCGCAGGAATCATCGGTTATCGCGCGCTCCGGCTAAGCGAGGTTCAATCCGGCGAGCGCCTGGGCCTGTACGGTTTCGGAGCCTCGGCTCACATCACGATCCAGATTGCGCGCCATCTCGGATGCGAGGTCTATGTCTTCAGCCGGGGCAAGGAACATCTCAAACTGGCTGAAGCGCTCGGCGCTTCATGGACCGGACAGGCGCAGGATACCCCTCCGGTAAAACTGAACGGCGCCATCATCTTTGCGCCGGCAGGGGCGCTGATCCCGGAGGCCCTCCGCGTTCTCGAAAAAGGGGGAACCCTCGCGCTGGCCGGAATCACCATGAGCCGCATCCCGGAACTCGATTATAGACAACATCTCTACTTCGAGAAAACCATCCGGTCCGTGGCCAATAGCACGAGAAAGGATGGAGAGGAATTCTTGAGGATTGCATCGCAGATCCCGGTCCGGACCAACATCGAGAGCTTTCCCTTGAACGAGGCCAATCAGGCGCTGATCCTGCTGAAAGAGGGAAAGATCCGGGGAGCGGGTGTGCTGAGTATGCCTTGAGAACCTATGGATCCTGTTTCATCCTGGTTCCTGACGGTTCCATTTTATGGTAGTTTTCTGATTCAATCAAAATAGGTTGAGGAGGCACACTTCAACCCGAACATTAAAAAATCTTATAGATATGCATTTTTTTGTTGATATTTTTATTTAAATACAAAATAATAGAGATAGGATAAAAAAATAACACTCATTTTTTGACAGAACGGGATTTATAACCTTTATGGGGAGAGCGCATGAAAAACATATTCCGCTGTTTGATGATTGGAGTGCTTTTACTCGGTTTTCAGGCATGTTCTCATTTTAACTCGACCACGGGCACGGCCACGAGCCCAACTCACGCATCCCATACGGTGACTGCAATGCCCTCTGAATCGGCCCGGTTAACCCTTCAAGAGAACCAAGACCTGATGAAGACGCCTCAGACCGCAGATGAAACAGAGGATACGGTGCCCGAGGTCGCCTCCAATGACTCATCCGATCAGCAGCTCATTGATGAGGCCCTCAATCTTGTTCAAGACTCCCAGGACCTCTGGAACGAGGGGCAGTCCGACGAGGCCATCGCCGCCTTGGACCAGAGCTACAAATTGATTCTGAAGATTTCATCCGACAGCGAATCGGATATCCAGCAGCAAAAAGAAGATCTGAGGCTCCTGATCTCAAAAAGACTGCTCGAGATCTATACCGGAAGTTCCAGAACCCACCGTTCCATCGGAGACGGGGCCATCCCCCTTGTGATGAACGAACACGTTGAAAGAGAGATCAAATCCTTCCAGACCATTGAAAGGAATTTCTTCGTGGAATCCTACAGGCGCTCAGGCAGGTATCAAAAATATATTGCAGCGGAATTCCGGAAGGCCGGGCTCCCGACCGAGCTCTCCTGGCTCCCCCTGATTGAAAGCGGTTACAAGGACAAGGCCTTCTCCCGGTCGAGGGCCTTGGGCCCCTGGCAATTCATCGCTTCAACCGGCTACCGGTTCAACCTGAAAAGGGACCAGTGGATAGATGAACGCATGGATTATCAGAAGTCCACCAAGGCGGCGATTGAATACCTGACCTCCCTTCACGACCTTTTCGGGGACTGGACCTCAGCCCTGGCCGGCTATAACTGCGGCGAAATGAACGTGGTCCGGGCAATCAGCCGGCAACGCGAGGACTACCTGGACAACTTCTGGGACCTTTATACCATCCTGCCGGCTGAGACCGCCCGGTACGTTCCCCGTTTCCTGGCCACGCTCCATATCATTAAGAACCCGGCCAAATACGGATTCACGGAGCTGACATTGGATGCTCCGATACAGTTTGATGAAATGACGGTAACCAAGCAGATGAAGATCAAAGAGATCGCCTCTGCCATCAACGCGGCCCCTGAACTGCTTGAAGATTTGAATCCGGCCCTCCGCCTGCAGATCACCCCGGATTATGCCTATGCGCTGAGAATTCCGTCGAAAACCGGTAAAGTCCTGGAAGCCAAGCTTGACGCCATTCCGGAATGCACCCTCCCCGTCCTTGCCAAACATAACGAACATCGAACCTACGGCGGAAGGATCGGAGGCAGTAACACAGCCGCATATACGGTGCGAAAGGGCGAGACATTATCTAAGATCGCAAAAAAATACAGAACATCGGTCGGCGCCATAGCCAAGCTCAATCATATCCGGAGCAGTTCAAAGATACATACAGGCCAGAAACTGAAAGTGCCTGCAAAACAAACCATATCCTCCGGTTATGCTCAAACCAAAAATCATGCTCAATACACCCGCTATAGGGTGCAAAGCGGCGATACCCTCTGGTCCATTGCGACGAAATATAATACCACGGTGAGCAAGATCAGAGATGTCAACAGCCTTTCGGGGAATTCTCTGCAGTCCGGCCAGGTGATTCAAGTCCCGTCGGCATCCTAGGCCTGCCGATGCCGGAACCTGTCTCATCCTCTTTTGCAGGGTGAGAGCCTGCTGAAAATGTCCGGATCCTGCCGGGGGTCTGCACCACCCTGCAGGATCGTTCTATACAACGAGGCTGGAGAACGATCAAGGAGACTGTGTCCAGAATCCCTGTTCGGTCCCGTGGAAGACCACGGCTGCCAGTCCCGGAGACGTAAATTCCCGATAATATGTCTTCAGGAAATCAATGAGCGGCGCCTGTTCCGACGGTACGAAGAAGATATCCTGGTGTTCTCCCTTGTCTTCGGCGGCATCATACAGAACCAGGACCTTCTTCCTGGGGACCTTCACAAAGGTTTGAAAAAGCACCTCCGGTTTCCTGCTGAGACGGCTCCGGATCAGACCGAGGCAGACCATGCCGGCGATATGGTCAGCGGGGATGTGAAATTCCTCCATGATCTCTCTCTTCATTTCTGCAAAGAGAAGGTTCTCTCCGGCAAGCATCCTTTCAGGCGTAAGGACATGGTCCGGAACCGGATGGCCCGCACAGACATGGAGTTTCCCTCGTCCCCGGTGAACCTCCCGGCTTCTTCTCCCCAGAATCAAGAAACCGTCCTCAGTGATGATCGTTGAGCAGATGGCCACCCCGTCGGATAGGAGCTTTTCATCACGGGATCCCGTCCATTCCTGAATGGAGAAGTTGGTCCCCGTCAGTTCCTTGTAATCCGTCTCCCCCAGAAGGAGGTTTAAGACCCCATGCCTGACCTGATACATCAGCAGGCTGAAGAGCCGTTCATTGTAAATTTTACGTCCGTTCTTTTCAGCGTCATCCTGAACCTCTCTCCAGGTCTGTTCTATGAATTCCCTCAACTCCGGCGGATAGGACTTGCGTTTCCCTTGGACGTGCAGCCTGAGCCCGTCCGGCGCAAATTTCCCGCGCACAAGAAGACGGTATGCATCGGTTTGTATGCTTGGAAGACCGTTTTTTTCATCGATCTCAAAACGCATCGGATTCCTCCCGATTCAGATGGACGGCCCGCGGACCCTAAATCCATGCCCGGACTGGAGTCAGCCTGAATGACGGTTCATCTTAACCCGGCAGTATGGGATTGATCAGACATGGGTCCGCGTCTACGGCATGGTCCAGAATCCGGACGTGTCTCCCTTCGATCCTGAGTCTCCCTTCTGAAAAAAGACGGATGGCCTCCGGATAGATCCGGTGCTCTTGTTTGAGGATGCGGGCGCCCAGGGTCTCACCGGTGTCCCCCGGAAGGACAGGGACCACGGCCTGGATGATGATCGGGCCGGTATCGGTCCCCTCATCCACAAAATGGACGGTGCATCCGGAGAAGCGGACCCCGTAATCCGCAGCCTTCTGCTGCACATGGAGCCCCGGGAAAGACGGGAGCAGGGCCGGATGGATGTTCATGATCCGGCCCGGAAAGGAAGCAACAAAACCGGGAGAGATGACCCGCATGTAGCCGGCCAGGACAACCAGATCCACCTCATTTTCCTTCAGGACGCTGATCATGGCCCGGTCATGGTCTTGTCTATTCTTGAAATCGTCGGGGTTGATCACTTGATGGGGGATGCCGTGGCGCTCTCCCCTCCGGAGCACTCCGGCCTCCGGATGATCTGAAAGCAGGATCACGATTCTGGCATGGAGCTTTCCGGACTCGATATGGTCGATGATGGATTGGATATTGGAACCGCCGCCGGATGCCAGGGCGCCGATGCGTAATGTCTTCCTCACTGGAGGATCACCTCCCGGTTCCCTTCGCAGATCTCCCCGATGATCCACGCCGTCTCACCGGATCGCCGGAGGCGCTTTAAAACCTCACCGGTATCCCCGGATGAAACCACGAGCGCCATGCCGATCCCCATGTTGAAGGTCCTGAACATCTCATCTTCAGGAACGCCTCCGTACTCGGAGAGCACGGAAAAAACCGCCGGTACATCCCAGCTCCCTTTCCGTATCCGGGCGGAACACCCCTCCGGGAAAATCCTCGGGAGGTTGCCCGGGATCCCTCCGCCGGTGATATGGGCCATCCCCTTCACGGTCTTTTCTTCGAGGAGAGAGAGCACGGATCGGACATAAATCCGTGTAGGCTCAAGGAGGATCTCACCCAGGGGGCGGCCCAGGGCTGGAATGGTCTTTTCTAAGTCCGTATGGTGAACATTGAGGAAAACCTCCCGCACCAGGGAATAGCCGTTGCTGTGAAGGCCGCTTGACGCGATCCCGATGACGCTGTCTCCGGGAACCATGCGGGACCCGTCGATCAGGCGGGAGCGTTCCACAACCCCGACGGCAAAACCTGCCAGGTCGTATTCCCCCGCCCGGTAAAAGCCGGGCATTTCCGCCGTCTCCCCTCCGATCAGGGCGCACCCGGCCTGGCGGCACCCCTCCACAATCCCTTTGACCACATCCGAGCTCTGTTCGATATTCAGCCTGCCCGTGGCAAAATAATCCAGAAAAAAGAGGGGCCTTGCGCCTGAGACCAGGATATCATTCACACACATGGCCACCAGGTCGATCCCCACGGTATGGTGCATCCCGGTTAGGAAAGCGAGCCTCAGTTTGGTTCCGACCCCATCCGTGCCCGAAACCAGAACGGGTTCTTTCATTCTGCTGATATCGAGGGCGAAGAGTCCGCCGAACCCGCCGATGCCGGTGAGCACTTCAGGACCGAAGGTCGAATGGACCATGGGAGAGATCCGATCCACAAAGTCGTCCCCGGCCTGGATATCCACGCCCGCATCCTTGTATGTCAGCTTTTTCTCCTTCATGAACGCTCCTTAGCGGTCTGCCGCTTCAATATTGGTTCCTATTCCTTCAATGCAGGGAGCAGAATGGTGAATGTGCTCCCCTGGTCTGAATTGTTCTCCACCCATATTCGTCCGCCGTGGGCCTCAATGATCACCTTGGCGATATAGAGACCGAGGCCTGAGCCCTCGATCTCGGTCGTGCCCCGGACCCGCCGGAATTTGTCAAAAATAGTGGAAAGGTCATTCTCAGGGATCCCGGTCCCGTTGTCCTTGATGGAGATCTCCAGGATCTTCTCCGCCTCTTCGAGCTGCGGGGAGCGAGGATGCTCAGGGACCCTCTGCGGGTGATCCCTTGCCACGACGCTGATTTTGCCCCCCTTGGGGGTGAACTTGATGGCATTGCCGATCAGGTTGATCATCACGCGCATCAGAAAATCCTTGTCCCCCATGACCGGGTAGCGTTCCGCTGCGAAATCCTTCTCGATCTCGATCTGCTTTTCCATGGAGATGATCCGCTGGGTATGGATGGAGATATCCATGACATCGTTCATGTCGATTCTCTGCTTCTTGAACTCCATGGCCCCGGACTCCAGTTTGGATATGTCCAGGAGTTCATTGACCTGGTTCAAGAGGTTATTGGCGCTGGATTCGATATTCGCCAACAACTGGGTCAGGTCCTTGTCTATATGCCCCTTGGTTTCATTCATCACGATCTTGTCGCAGATTGTAATGGTGCTCAACGGATTTTTCAGATCATGGATCACCATGGATATGAAATCCGCCTTCTTCTGTTCAAGTTCACGCTCCTTGCTGATGTCACGGATGACCTCAACCCGGCCCATCACCTCTCCCTCGGCGGAAAGGAGAAAACTCGTACTTTTGAGAATCGGGATCCTGGAACCGTCTTTCCGTTCCATCAGGTATTCTCGGGCGATCTTCCGGCCTGGTTCGGGCTTGAAGTCCAAAGAAGACTGACAGCAGGCCTCGTCGTCAGGGCACTTGAAGATCTTTGCGCAGTTTTTGCCGATCGCTTCCCGGAAGTTGTACCCGGTGATCTCCTCGGCCGCATGATTGAAGAAGACGATCTCCATGTCCTGATTCACGGAAAAGAGCCCCTCCCCCATGGTGTTGATGATGGTTTCGATCTGCTCCTTCTGGTTGGAAAGCATCCGGTTGGTATGGTGAACCTCATCATGCAGATGCTTCGTCTTGAGGGCCGACTTGACCCTCGCCAGGAGCTCCATCTCATTATAGGGTTTACGGATGTAATCATCGGCGCCGTGTTCAAGCCCCCTGACGGCATCCTCTATGCTGCTCTTGGCGCTGACCAGGATAATGGGGATGTCCTGGGTGTCGGGCATCTTCTTCAGGGTTTCACAGACCCGGTACCCGTCTATCCCAGGAAGCATGATATCCAGAAGGATCAGATCAGGCCTCTCTTTCAAGACCTCCTTGAGGGCCGTCTCACCGGTCTCAGCCGTCCGTACGTAATACCCTTCCATTTCCAGCATGTCGGAAAGGAGTTCCAGATTGTTCCTGTTGTCGTCCACGACCAGAATGTTGGAAACGATCTGCATAAACCCCTCAGCCCTCTCCTGCAATCCGTGCCGCGTGCCGCCGGCACGTTTCAATCATCAACCTCCGGCAAAGCCGGAGGCTTGACATTTGCCGGCCCCTCAAAGAGGCCTATTCGCAAACGGTTAAAAACACCCTCCCTT
>MNYV01000138.1 GCA_001873285.1 Nitrospirae bacterium CG2_30_53_67 | reverse complement strand
CCCTTCCCGGTTCCTGCCGGCTATGCGCCTGTGATTGACCCCATCCTGGGATACAAGCCGAAAATCATACCCAAAATTTCCGACTAAGTGGCCCTATTCGTAAATACGGTCGCATTCGAGTGCCGTAGGGCGGCCTCATCTGCGTTCCGCTCCTTGCGGCGTACCACAGTGGGTACACCTCAGTCGCGCGCCTTGATGAGACCACCCTACGACCCTCTCGGTACGTTACCATATTTACGAACAGGACCACTAAGTATGGAAGGTCTCACTCAAGTTCACCCCGTTAGAGGCCTTAAGGCCTCTAACGGGGTGAACCGTTTATTACTTCTGTTTCCTGACTGCGAAGTAAAGGGTATTGTCACCTCTTTTAATCCAGAAGAGGGAAGGCTCACCCGCTTTCTTGAGTGAGACGGCCTCCCGGTAATCCTTGAGGGAGCGGACCGGCTTCTGGTTCACCTCCGAAATCAAATCTCCGGGCTGCATCCCGGCCTCGGCCGCGGCGCCGTCCTTGTCCACGTCCACGATCACCACACCTTCGGTCTCCTGCAAATTAAAATAGTCGGCCACTTCAGGAGTGAGATCCTGAACCTTCATTCCGAAATCTCCGGCTTCTTCTTTGGTCTCAGAAGAAGCCGTCTTTTCTTCTTCAAGCTTGGTGATCGTAACCGTCAAGGTCTTTTCCTTTCCTTCCCGCAGGATCAGCACCTTGACTTCTTTTCCTAAAGGCGTTGAGGCGACCACAGAGGGAAGATCCCTCATCTTCCCGATCTGCTTGCCGTCGAATTCCAGGATGACATCCCCGCGTTTGATCCCGGCTTTTTCAGCAGGCCCTCCTTTGACCACGTCTGCGACCAGGGCGCCCTCTTTGCCCTCTAAATGCAGGCTCTCCGCTATATCCGGGGTGATATGCTGGACCATGACCCCAAGCCAGCCTCGGGTCACCGTGCCTTTATCCTTGAGCTGCGGGAGAATATCCTTGGCCATGTTGATCGGGATGGCAAACCCGATCCCCTGCCCGCTGGCCACGATGGCTGTGTTGATCCCGATCACCTCCCCGCGAATATTGAAGAGGGGTCCGCCGCTGTTGCCCGGATTAATGGAGGCATCGGTCTGAATGAAGTTGTCATACGGCCCTGAGCCGATCACCCGTCCCTTGGCGCTGACGATCCCTGCGGTCACGGTCTGCTCCAGACCGAAGGGATTCCCGATGGCCACCACCCATTCACCGATCTCAAGTTGATCCGAGTCTCCGATATTCACGACCGGCAGATTGTCTTTGTCTTCTATTTTGATCAGTGCGATATCGGTTTTGGCGTCACGGCCGATGATCTTGGCATCGAACTCTTTTTCGTCTGTCAGTTTCACTTTGATCTCAGAGGCGTTTTCGATCACGTGATTGTTGGTCAGGATATACCCGTCCCCGCTGATAATGAAGCCTGAGCCGAGGCTCTTGGACTTGAATTCCCTGGGCGGGACATCACCGAAGAACCTCTTGAAAAAATCGTCCCCGAAAAATTCGTCAAACGGGCTCTGTCTCCCGCCGAGTGGAGGATGGGTGAACCCCTTCTGCTTGATGATCTGCGTAGTACTGATGTTCACCACGGCCGGTTTTTCCTTCCGGACCAGTTCCACGAACGAGGGCGGCGCCTGTGTGATGCCAGGCTGCGGGGCCGTCTTTTCAGGGGTCGGAGCAGGCTTTTCTTCAGGCTTGGCCTCCACCCTGGGTTTGAAAAAGTCAAAAGCCGCGCCGGCTGAATGAATGGAACCGCCGTATTCCGCATAAAGCATGCCGCCTATAAAGGCGAGGATGATGACGAATGCCACCGTGAATTGTTTGAAGCTTTTCATTTCTTATTCTCCTATTTTTTTACATATTAAGGAACCCATCCGGTTCCCGGTTCTTCTCGATGTGCCGTTATTTTTATCCCAAAAATATGGATTTGACAACTCTTTTTTGATGACAGGCGGATCTAAGTGGTCCTGTTCGTAAATAGGGTGACGTACCGACTTGTACTCGTTTACCGGTAGAGGGTCGTAGGGTGGTCTCATCAAGGCACGCGACTGAGGCGTACCCCTCTGGCACACCGCAAGGAGCGTAACGCCGAGGAGCCCGCCCTACGGCGCTCGAATGCCACCGTATTTACGAATAGGGGCACTAAGTCACCTCACGGCAAAGCGGTATAAATTATGATTGATCAATCTCAAGCCTGACGGCCCTGGCGAGGGATTTCAGATCCACAGGTTTTCTAATATAGATCCCCGCTCCCATACGCTGCGCCTCGGCCACACGCTCGGTTTCTGCATAACCTGAAAGGATGGCCGCCTTTTGATCGGGACGAAACTCACGGATCCTGCGGAAGGTCTCGGTCCCGTCGATCCCATCCATGATCATATCCAGGATCAGCAGGTCCTGCGGATGCCCCTTGACATATTCCACCGCTTCTTCTCCGCTTTCCACGGCATGGACTTTATAGCCGAGCTGATCGAGGAGGCGTTTGATCACCTCCCTCTGGACCGGGTCATCATCCACGATCAGGAGACGCTCACTCCCTCCGGCAATCTCCTCCGCCGCCTTTGCCTGGAATTCCACATCCCGGGTGATGGGAAAATAGAGGGAGAATGTCGTTCCTTTGCCCGACCGGCTCACTATCCCGATATAGCCGTTATGGTCTTCGATCACCGCCTTGACCACGCTCAGGCCGAGGCCGGAGCCCCGTTTCTTGTCCGCCTTCTTGGTCGTGAAAAACGGATCGAAAATGCTGTTGATGATTTCAGGGGAAATACCGCATCCGGTATCTTCAACATCAACCCGGACATATTCCCCCCCCTGAATGGTTTCATAGCTTTTCAAAGGCTGGTCCAGATAGACATTCTTTGTGGCGATCCTCAACGTCCCGACATCCGCCATGGACTCGACGGCATTGGCGATGACGTTGGTGAACACGCGTGAAAGCTGTGCCGATCCGCCCTTGACCGGCAGCAGATCGGGATCATATTTTTTCTCCACGGTCACGGTATGGGGGATCGGCATGGATCCGAGCAGTTCTTCGATCACCGCGTTCAGATGGACGGCTTCCAGGGTGTAGTGCCCTCTCCTTCCCAGGGTCAGGAGCTGCTGGTTGATCTCCGCCATCTGAATCGCTGCAGACTGCATCTGGTCCAGGAGAGGTAAAAGTTTGCTGTTCTTCTCCGCACATTCCATACGCATCAGGTCAGGATAGGCCATCAGCGGAGAGAGAAGGTTGTTGAAATCATGGGCGATCTGCCCTGCGATCCTTCCGGCAGTCTCAAGCCGCTGGGCCCGGGAGAGTTCCTCCTCCATCCGTTTATTTTCGGTGATGTCATAGATTAATCCGTCAATATAGAGCGGCTTTCCGTCCGCACCGGAGACAGGGGTTCCCCTTTCAAGAAAGAACCGGATCGTTCCATCCTTATGCCTGATTGGATATTCGACTGAGAACCGCCTCTCTTCTGAAAGCGCACGCTCGATCTCTCGGATCACCCCTTGTCTTTGTTCGGAAATAATCAGCGGCTCAATGGAACAGACCCTGCCATGACTCAGTTCCTCCTCGGAATAGCCTGTCATGGTTTTGAGCAGATTATTGAAAAAATGCATCCGGTTGTTCTCTCTCAGAAATATTCTGTAAACGACAGCGGGAAGGTTCTGCGCCAGTGTTCTGTAGGAGCGTTCGGACTCTCTTAACGCCTCGTCGGATAGCCGCCGTTCGATCTCGGCCTCGGCTCGGTCCGAGAAGATTTGCAGCGTCGATTCGATCATCTTGATATTATTGACGGCACTCTTGAACATGACCACCATAATGCCGAGCGACCGCCCCGTCAAGTCAAATAACGGAATCCCGATATAGGCATGGACATTCATCTTCACCAGCAACTCACACTCAGGGAACAGCTTCTGTACGTCTCTGGAATAAGAATGGGCGCTTTTCCCGAGAGTGGATTCACAGGGCGTGCCCTGAAGATTGAACTCGACGTTATCTACGATGCCGCCGTCGGCATACATGGCAATCGTTCTGATCATATGGGGTTGATCCGCCATAATTTCGGCGATAAACGCATAATCGGCCTCCAATATTTTTGCCAGGTGTTCCACCATGGAACGGAAATATTTTTCACCCACCTCGGCGGAAACCCCTCTTGCAATCTTCAGCACTGCCTCCTCGGCCTTTTTGCGCCGGCTGATGTCTTCGAGAATGCCGGTGACTCCGAGGACCGAACCGTCATCGGAAAGCAAGGGGCTGTAATCGGCTTTTAAGAACGAATGTTTTCCCCCGAGGACCGACAGATACTCCCCTTCAAAGTATCCTCTCTTTCCGGAGAGCGCCGAGGTTACAGCGGATCTTAATTTTTCATTCCTCAACGAGGTCAACATGTTAAACCC
Organism: Nitrospirae bacterium CG2_30_53_67; assembly: GCA_001873285.1. Classification (NCBI taxonomy): domain Bacteria; kingdom Pseudomonadati; phylum Nitrospirota; species Nitrospirae bacterium CG2_30_53_67. The sequence goes on along the minus strand of MNYV01000138.1, from coordinate 11,998 downwards.
GATCACTTTTTCTCTGTCGGCCCCCAGGATCCGGGCAAGATGTTCGTTACAGGCTGTCACGACACCGTTCCGGTCAATATGAAGGATCCCCAGGGGTGAATCTTCAAAGATCATCCGGTATTTCTCTTCGGATTCTCTGAGCGCTTCCTCCATCCTCCTGCGTTCCGTGATATCATGGACATATTCGATGACGCCGGTCACCTTGGACGTCATGGAGTCCACAAGCGGGAAGGCATAAAGCTCCTGCCAACCCTGAACACCCTTTTCGCCTGTATATGGGACGATTTCAACAGCCTCTTTCCCGCTTTTCAAGGTTTGAATGCTTGGGCAGATCTCACAGGGCTTGGTCCTTCCCTGATAGACGTCGAAGCACTTCCTGCCGGTGTGAGGAAGGTTATGTGCATACCACTTTTTCATGGTGGAGTTGGTGTAAAGAATATTCAGATCATTATCGAGGATGCTGATCCCGTCCTGTATGCTTTCAAGAACGTCATTAAAAAAAGCCTTCTGATCATTGAGATTCCTCTCCATATTTTTTCGTTCTGTGATATCCCGGAAGATCCCTAAAAGGCGCTTTTCCCCTTCAATTTTAAGGGCACTCGTTCGAATGCCCACAGGGACCTCTCTGCCCCTTGAAGTCAGAACCAGGCTCTCCACTTCCTCTGTGGACCCGGCTGCATGACGTTTGAAGCCCTCCATGGTCTCGGCCCGGACCGACTCAGGGTGAAGCTGATCCGCCTTCATGGTCAGAAGTTTTTTCCGGGAATATCCCATAAGACGGACCGCGGCAAGATTCACGTCCACGATTCTTCGTGTACGAATATCGGCCACAAAGATGGCGTCCCGGATCTTTTGGAACAGAAGATGATATGGGCTGTCGCCCATCAGGAATCGATCTTTGTTTGAACGGACACGTTTTTGCTGAACGGACAGGCTGGACGCCCTGTGCGATACTTTAGTTTTTTCGGCGGTTTTTATTCTGGGCTTATGCCGGGGTTCCATCAATGATTATTCTCCACGAGAATGTTTTAAACGCCCCTGTCTTAATGAATAAATATTTATTACAGCGCCTCCACAATACGGGGACGGAAAACCTTGTTTCGTTCGAACCTTTTGTTGAAGAGGCGCTGCAGGAAGAAAAAGATGAGAAGGCCGATAAGGGCGCCGGCGGCGGCGAAGAGGTCTTCCCTCCCCTTGGCATACCGGCCCGCAAACCACAGACCCGCGGCCATGCCTGAGAAGAGACCGATCAGGGGAAAGAGATAAAGAAAGAAGGTTCCTTTTAAAAAACTTGAAGTGGGAACGGCTACCCGGACCTTCTGACCGATCACGGCATGGCCCGGGTTATCCGCCTCAACCGTGCGCTCATCTCCGGATTCCGTGACATGGCATAAGCCCATGGAGGCGCACCCGGAACATGCGCTGCTCCGGTCGGTCCTGACCAGCGCCCGGCCTTCATGGATTTCAATGATGGTCCCAATTTCTTCGATCATCGGCTTTCATCAATTTATAGACCAGGCTGTCCACCATGGCCTGCCAGGAGGCCTCAACCACGTTCTCGGAGACCCCCACCGTACCCCAGTGGTCCACGCCGTCGCTGGATTCAGTGAGCACGCGCACGCTGGCGCCGGTCCCTTTCTTGTCTGTCAGGACTCGGACCTTGTAATCCGTTAAACGGACCTCGGAAAGCTCAGGATAAAAGACATACAGGGCCTTGCGCAGGGCATTGTCCAGGGCGTTCACCGGCCCGTTCCCCACGGATGCCTCGTGCACCACCCTGCCGTCCGGCCCGCGCAGCATGATCGTGGCCTCGCACGCCGTGGGTTGATCCCCTTTCTTTTCGTTGATCACACGGAAACCAAGCAGGTCGAAGTAACGCTTCTGCTTTGACATGCCCTCGCGCATCAGGATCTCGAACGAGGCCTCGGCCCCTTCAAACTGGAAACCCTGATTCTCCATTTGTTTGAGCACGCGGAGGATCTGCCTGACCTCTTTTGAGCGTCCTTCAATGTCCACGCCGTACTCCTGTGCCTTGTGCAGGATATTACTTCTCCCCGAGAGGTCGGAGACCAGGATGCGCTGATGATTGCCCACGGATTCCGGACGGACATGCTCGTAGGTCCCGGACTCCCTCTTAACCGCGCTCACATGGATCCCGGCCTTGTGGGCGAAGGCCGAATCCCCGACATAAGGGAGGCGCTTGTTGTGAGGGAGGTTGGCGATCTCGGAGACGAACCCGGAGAGTTTCTTTAGCTTGGCCAGGTCCTTCATGCCGAGGCACGGGATCTTGAGTTTCAACATCAGGTTCGGGATCACGGAGCAGAGGTTGGCATTTCCGCACCGCTCCCCGTACCCGTTGATGGTTCCATGCACCTGAACGGCCCCGTGCCTCACGGCCGTGATGGTATTGGCCACGGCCATCTCAGTGTCATTGTGCGCATGGATACCGAGCGGGGTCCTGATCTTTTTTTTCACCTCTTCCATGATCGGGCCGATTTCATGGGAGAGGGTCCCGCCGTTGGTGTCGCAGAGCACGATGATGTCTGCGCCTCCATCCTCGGCGGCCAGCAGGGTCCGGATCGCATACTCCGGATCGGCCTTGTACCCGTCAAAGAAGTGTTCCGCATCGTAGATGACTTCGGAAAGCCTCGCCTTGAGGTAGCGGACCGAATCATAGATCATGTCGAGGTTTTCCTTCATGGAGACATGCAGGGCATGGCGGACATGGAAATCCCATGATTTCCCGAAGATCGTGGCCGTCTCCACGCCGGACTTCATGATCTGCCGGAGGTTTCTGTCCTTTCCCGGGGTGACGCCGCGGCGCCTGGTGCTTCCGAAGGCCGTGACCTTTGAGCGTTTCAACGGGAGTTGATGCACGGATTTGAAGTACTCGATATCCCTGGGATTGGAACCCGGCCATCCCCCCTCAATGTAATGAACACCTAAATCATCGAGATACCCGGTGATCCGGAGCTTGTCCTGAACCGAAAGGGAAATGTCCTCGGACTGGGTGCCGTCTCTCAGCGTGGTATCATAGATCGTCACATGCGGCTTGGTGTGTGTGCTCACGTCTGGTTTTCCCTCCGTTGCAGTGGTCAAAAGGGTTTCAGGGTTCAAGGGTTCGTTCGTCTTCACCCGGTCTTGAAGCTTCTTCTATCGGGACGGATAACGCTTCTCGTGAAGGGTCTGCTCCTTGTCGAGTTCAAAGGCCTTGTGCAGTTCCCGTACTGCAAGTTCCAGATATTTTGCCGCAAGGATACAGGAGATCTTGATCTCCGAGGTGCTGATCATCTGGATATTGATCCCGACATCGGCAAGGATCTCGAACATCTTCGCCGCGACGCCGGTATGTGAGCGCATGCCCACTCCCACGATGGCCACCTTGACGATATCCTCGTCCACACGGATTTCACGGGCCGAGAGATCATTCTTGAGTTCCTGCATGATTTTCTCGGCCTTGGGCCTGTCCTCTTTGGAAACCGTAAAAGTCAGGTCCGCCAGCCCGTCCTTTCCGATATTCTGTATGATCATATCCACCACGACATTGGCATCCGCCAGGGAGCGGAAAATCCGTTTGGCCACGCCGGGCCGGTCCGGGATCCCGATGATGGAGACCTTTGCCTCTCCCTTGTTGTAGGCGATGCCGGCAACAACCACTTTTTCCATGTCTGATTCCTCCTGGGTCACCAATGTCCCTGAATGCTCGTTGAAACTCGACCGCACCATGAGCGGAACATTGTATTTTTTTGCGAATTCCACGGAGCGGGTCTGCAGCACCTTGGCGCCGAGACTCGCGAGCTCGAGCATTTCGTCATAGGAGATCTTCTCAAGTTTCCTCGCCTCCGGGACGAGGTTCGGGTCCGTGGTGTAAACACCATCCACGTCCGTGTAGATCTCGCACAGGTCCGCATGAAAGGCCGCGGCCAGGGCCACCGCGGAGGTGTCCGAACCGCCCCTTCCGAGTGTGGAGACATCGGACTTTTCATCGATCCCCTGAAACCCTGCGACCACGGCGATCTTCCCCTGAGCGAGCGCCTCTTGTATCCTCTCGCCTGTAATCCTCGCAATCCTCGCCTTTCCATGCGCAGAATCGGTGATGATCCCGGCCTGCCGTCCGGTGAAGGACTGGGCCGGATATCCGATGGTCTGAAGGGCGATGGCGAGCAGCGCGCTCGTGATCCGCTCCCCGGAAGAAAGGAGAAGATCATACTCGCGTTCGTCCGGAATTTCCGTAAACTCCCCGGCCCATTTGACCAGTTTGTCGGTCTCTCCGGCCATGGCCGAAACCACGACGATCACATCGTGCCCCTGCTCACGCATCCTTCCGACCCGCTCGGCCACGCTGCGGATCCGCTCAATGTCCCGAACCGAGGTTCCGCCGTATTTCTGGACGATCAAACCCATAAAAACCTTTCATTATGCGGACAGGTTGTTACTCTTGACAACATAATAGTTTCTGATCCTTCTCCCATTTTGTGGGTTCAAGGGTTCCAGGGTTCAAGGGTTTGAGTAGTTCACTCGACCCCTTTACCCCTCGGCCCCTTATGTTTTCAGCACTTCACTTGACCCCTGGAATCCTTGACCCCTTGACCCCTGATGTTTTCACCCACTCTTTTGGAGATGATCGAAAAATAATGATCTAATCTCCCCTGATCAGCCGGTCCATGATCTGGTAACCGGGATTGACCACCCGGCCGGATTGCCTCGCAGAGATCTCATCGTAGACCTGTCCGGTCTCCTTGACCTTCCGGCTGTCATAGATCACGTAAGGAGACATCTCTCTGCTGTGCGTCCGGATCGAGATCGGCGTGGGATGATCCGGCAGCAGGAGGACCCTGAATGAATCGAACTTCTGCAAACCCGAAAGCACCGTCCCGACCACCTGCTCATCGAACGCTTCAATGGCCCTGACCTTCTCCTCTATGTTTCCCATGTGGCCTGCTTCATCCGGCGCCTCCACGTGGAGATAGACAAACGAGCCGTTCTCAAGGGCCTTAACGGCCGCCAAAGCCTTGCCCCGGTAATTGGTATCCAGATACCCGGTGGCCCCTGGAACCCGGATTGGTTTCAGTCCCGCATAGATCCCGATCCCCTTGACCAGGTCCACGGCAGAGATCACCGAACCGCTGAGACCGTACTTTTCCTTAAATGCGGGCAGGCTCGGCCGCCTCCCCTGTCCCCATAGCCAGATGGAATTGGCGGGGCGTTTCCCCGCTTCTCCCCGCTTGCGGTTCACCGGATGGTCTTTTAACAGGTTCTGGGAACGGAGCATGAGATCCTTGAGCATTTCAGATCCGTCCTGGAACGGAAGATAATCCGATATCGGCCTGCCGGTGATGTCATGCGGAGGCGTGCAGAGGGTGGCGGACTTCCCCTTCCTCCAGACCATGAGATGGCGGTAACTCACACCCGGATGGAACGAGACCCGGTCATCCGACAGGGCCTGGTTGATATCCCGGATCAGAACAGCGGCCTCCTCACTGCTGATGTGCCCCGCGCTGAAATCAACCATGACCGCATCCTCGATGGTCACCAGATTGCACCGGAAGGCCACATCGTCCGGACCGAGATCCACCCCCATGCTTGCAGCCTCCAGGGGCGCCCGGCCGGTAAAATATTTTGCAGGGTCATAGCCGAAAACCGCTAAGTTCGCCACGTCGCTCCCCGGGAGAAAACCATCCGGAATCGTCTTGACCAGGCCGATCTCGCCCCCTCGGGCGAGCCGGTCCATATTCGAGGTGTTCGCCGCCTGCAAGGGGGTCTTCCCTCCCAATTCAGGAATCGGGAGATCCGCCATCCCATCGCCCAACAGAACAATATACCTCATATGATTCGGTTTATTTGCCGCCATATTAGAAATTCCGTTTTAACCCACATGTAGTGGGACAGAAGGGTTCAAGGGGTCAAGGGGTCAAGGGGTCAAGGGTTCAAGGGGTCAAGGGTTCAAGGGGTCAAGGGGTCAAGTGAAAACATCAACCCTTAAACCTTTAAACCCTTAAACCCTTAAACCTTTAAACTCTTGAACCTTTAAACCCTCGACCCCTTGGCCCCTCGAATCCTTGAACCCTTATTTATATCCGAGGGCTCGTATCACCTCATCCAGGTCCGCGTGGACCGTGACCGGTTTTTCCGAAACCGAGATCGCCGTATCCGGGTCCTTGAGGCCGTGCCCGGTCAGGGTGCAGACGATGGTGTCCCCCTCCTGAAATCCGCCGGCTTCGCTCCGCTTGATCACACCGGCCACCGAGGCGGCTGAGGCCGGCTCACAGAAGACCCCCTCAAGCGAGGCGATCATCCGGTACGCCCCCAGGATCTCTTCATCGGTCACCATATCAATCTTCCCCCCGGAATCCCTGGCCGCCTCTTCCGCATATTTCCAGGATGCAGGGTTCCCGATCCGAATGGCCGTGGCCACGGTCTCAGGTTTTTCAACCGGATGTCCGAGGACGATGGGCGCGGCCCCTGCGGCCTGGAATCCGATCATCCTCGGCAGGCGGTCAATCTTCCCCGCGTCCTTGTAACGCCTGTATCCTTTCCAGTAGGCCGTGATGTTTCCCGCGTTCCCCACAGGGAGGGCATGGAAATCCGGCGCGCGTTCCAGCCGGTCGCAGACCTCGTATGCGGCCGTGGTCTGTCCCTCGATCCGGTACGGATTGATGGAGTTGACCAGCGTGACCGGATACCTATCCGAAACCTCCCGGACGATCTTCAAGGCCTGATCAAAATTCCCTTTGACCTGAAGCACCCTGGCCCCGTGCATCATGGCCTGGGCGAGTTTACCTAAGGCGATCTTCCCCTCCGGGATCAGGACAAAGGCCCGGATCCCGACCCGCGCGGCATAGGCCGCCGCCGAGGCCGAGGTGTTGCCTGTGGAGGCGCAGATCACGGCTTTGGATCCCTGCTCCACGGCCTTGGAAATCGCCATGGCCATGCCCCGGTCCTTGAAGGAGCCCGTAGGATTGGCCCCCTCAAACTTCAAATAGATCGCGAGGTCCGGATGAATCGCCTCCGCCAGACGTTTCGTCCGAACCAAAGGGGTGTTCCCTTCGAGAAGGGTCACGACCGGCGTCTTGTCCGTTACTGGAAGAAACTCTCGATACTCCTCAATGATTCCTCGCCACGTCGTCACAACTTTTTGCTCCTCAGTTCGTTTTAAATTTCAAATCTCAAATCTCAATTTTTTATCCTCCGACGGGGTCTACTGTCTCTTCCCCGTCTTCAATCCGAATCAGTACCGTCTTCGCCGAAACAATATTCAGCACGTCGGTCTCGGAAAGCGCATCAAAGACGTCTTTCTCCCTGGCTTTGTGGGTCACCATGACGATGGGGACCGGGCGGTCCGACTTTCTTCCCTTCTGAATCACCGAGGCAATGCTGATCCCGTGCGAGGCCAGGATGCCTGAAATCTTCGATAATACCCCTGGCTGGTCCGCTGTGGTGAACCGGAGGAAATATCTGGACATGACGTCATCCATGTTCCGGATCGGGAGGGGACGGCGTTCTTGATTGAGAAAGGCGCATAAAGGGACGCGTGCCGTCCCTCCGTGGATGATATCACGGCTGATCTCGATCACGTCCCCCAGCACCGAACTGGCCGTAGGGAGCGAGCCTGCGCCTCTCCCGTAATAAAGCGTAGGCCCGACCGCGTCCCCGTTCACATAGATCGCATTCAACACGCCGTCCACCTGCGCCAGGAGGGTATCCTCAGGAATCATAGTCGGGTGCACGCGGGCCTCCACCTCCCCGCCGGAGATCTTGGTGATCCCGAGGAGTTTGATCTTGTACCCGAACCCTCGGGCATACTCGATGTCCACAGGCGTGATCTTGGATATCCCTTCGGTATAGACCCGGTCGAGGGGGATGGGCGACCCGAAGGCAAGCGAAGCCAGGATGGCCAGTTTATGCGCAGAATCGGTTCCTTTAATATCATAGGTGGGATCCGCTTCGGCATATCCCTGGCTCATCGCCTCCTTGAGCACGGCCCCGAACTCGGACCCCTTGTCGGTCATCTCGGTCAGGATGTAATTGGCCGTGCCGTTCACAATGCCGTAGATGGACTCGATCCGGTTGGCCGCGAGTCCTTCCTTGAGAATTCGGATGATCGGGATCCCGCCCCCCACGCTGGCCTCAAAACCGATCTTGACCCCCTTTTCAGAAGCAAGGGTAAAAAGTTCCTCGCCATGGACCGCGAGGAGGGCCTTGTTGGCCGTGACCACGTGCTTGCCCGCGGAAAGGGCCTGCCTCACGATTCTGAGCGCCGCATCGGTCCCGCCGATCAACTCGACCACGATCCGGATCTCAGGATCATTCAGGATATCCTCGGCCCTGGTGGAAAGGATATGCGGTTCGATCTTGACGCCTCGGTCCGACGTGATGTCGAGATCCACGATCTTCTTGATCTCGATCTTCGCGCCCAGTCTCCGGCGGATCACATCCCGGTTCTGTTCAAGCACCCTGACCAGGCCGGTCCCGATGGTTCCGAGACCGAAAAGTCCCACGTAAATCTTTTTCATCACTTCATCCTCTGCGGCATTGAAAAATCAGTCAAAAAAGACTGCTCTCCCGCTTACTACGGCACAAAGGGTTCGAGGGTTCCAGGATTCAAGGGTCCGAGTGTCTGTGTTCTAACGACTTGATCATTGAGCATTTCACTTGACCCCAAGATACCTCAGTGTAGTAGCCGTCGCAGACGGCAAAGATAGAGAAAAGCGGGGCACGCGAAGCGTAACCATGGAACCCTTGACCCCTTGGACCCTGACCCTAAACAATTTCTCAAAACAATGTCCGTATCCCCTTGACCGCCTGCCTTGTCCGGTGTTCGTTTTCCACCAGAGCGAACCGGACATACTCATCTCCATACTCACCGAACCCAACGCCCGGCGAGACCGCGACCTTGGCCTTTTCCAGAAGGAGCTTGGAAAACTCGAGCGACCCCATGGCCCTGTATTTTTCGGGAATGCGGGCCCAGACAAACATGGTCGCCTTGGGTTTTTCCATCTCCCAGCCGATCCGGTTCAAACCGTCACAGAGGGTGTCTCTTCTCGACCGGTAGAGCTCCACGATCTCCTGCACACAATCCTGCGGGCCCTTGAGCGCGATGATGGCTGCGATCTGGATCGGCTGGAACATCCCGTAATCCAGGTAACTCTTCATCCGGGTCAGGGCGCCGATGATCCTGCTGTTCCCTACGGCAAATCCCACGCGCCAGCCCGGCATATTATAGCTCTTCGAAAGGCTGACAAACTCAACGCCCACATCCATGGCCCCGGGGACCTGCAGAAAGCTCGGCGCGGTATAACCGTCGAAGACGAGCTCGGCATAGGCCAGATCATGAATCACGATCACGCTGTTTTCCTTGGCAAAGGCGACGATCTTTTCGAAGAAGCCGAGATCCACCACCTGCGTGGTCGGGTTGTGCGGAAAACTGATGATCATGGCCTTGGGCCTCGGCCAGGCCTGCACGTAGGCCTTGCGCAGCTCTTCGAAAAAATCCGTATCCGGCATCAGGGGCACATGGCGCACATCCCCGTTGGCGATGATCACGCTGTATGCATGGATCGGATAGGTCGGGTTGGGGACCAGGACCGTATCCCCGGGACCGAACAGGGCCAGGGCAAGGTGCGACATCCCTTCCTTGGAGCCGATGGTGGCGATGGCCTCGCTTTCCGGATCCGGTTCTACGTTATACTTCTCCTGATACCAGTCGGTAATGGCCGACCGGAGCTTAGGGATCCCTTTGGAAGCGGAATATCGGTGGTTCTTGGGGTTCCGGGCCGCTTCGATCAGCTTGTCCACGATATGTTTCGGCGTCCCCTGGTCCGGGTTCCCCATCCCGAGATCAATGATGTCTTCCCCTCGGCGCCGTGCCTTCATCTTCAGATCATTCACGATGGCGAAGACATAGGGAGGCATCCGTTCAATTCTGCGAAAAACAAAATCCATGATCCGTCCTTTATGATATCAAACCTATTGCAGCATCTGCATGATAGGAACTTCTAACCAACGGGCCGGACATCACCTGACGGAAACCAAGCTCATAACCGATCCGTTCATATTCGGCAAACCGTTCTTCAGGAATATATTCCGCCACCGGAAGGTTTGCCTTCCCGGGTTGGAGGTACTGGCCCACGGTCAGCAGATCACATTCCATGTCCCTTAAATCCCGCATGACGGCAACCACCTCGTCTCCGGTCTCACCCAGTCCGACCATGATCCCTGACTTGGTCGAGAGATCCTGCCTGTACAACTTGACCCGGCGTATGAGATCCAGGGAGCGCCGGTAATCGGCCGAGCTTCTGACCGTAGGATAGAGCCTCGGCGCCGTCTCGATGTTGTGGTTGTAGATGTCCGGCCCGGCCTCGGCCGCGCAGCGGATCGCTTCCTGATTCCCCTGAAAATCCGGTGTCAGCGCTTCAATGGTCGCATCAGGGATTCCGGCACGCAAACAACGGATGGTCTCTGCAAACTGAGCGCTTCCGCCGTCGGGAAGATCATCCCGCGTCACCGAGGTAACCACGACATGCTTGAGTCCCATCTCCTTTGCCGCCGCCGCAACCCTCTCCGGCTCCCCGTGATCCAAAGGCAAGGGCTGTTCATGTTCCACGGCGCAGAAGGCGCATCTCCTCGTGCAGCGGTTTCCGAGAATCATAAAGGTGGCCGTATTCCTGGAGAAACACTCCCCCAGATTCGGACATAGGGCCGATTCACAAACCGTATGCAGATTCATCCCACGAAGCATCCGCTTGATCCTGCGGATCGAATCCGGATCCCCCCTCCGCTTCCTCACCCACTCCGGAAGCCTTTTCCTGGGCATAGCCATATATTTTTCAGGTTGCATCCACACTTCCCAAAAGCATTTTTCGGCTAAATATTAGATTTTAAATCTTATAATACCTGTTTGCCTATGTCAATGCAATTTCTTTCTGAACTCAAGGGGTTATCCTTCAAAGACGCCCTTTAATTAAGGTTCTCATAATATAAACGACATCATATCGAAAATCCCTCCCCTCTCTATTTCGAGACTATTAATAAAAGACCTCCTCCAAGGTGATTCGGGATAGACAAAATTCTTGTTGACGATCTTCTAAAACATGGTTTAATATCTCATCACTCGTCACGATGTCCGGAAAATGTCTGCATCCGGTCACTACATAAGGAGGAAGACGATGAAAGGATCACTTGTTTTTTTCATGCTGATTTGGCTTCTGCCCGTCATCCCGGTCATTCCCGTGTATGCAGACCAGGTGGATGTCGGGGTATCCATCGGAGAAGAGGGGATCCGCCGTTTCTATGTTTCGGTTGGAGATTATTACCACGTGCCGGAACCGGAAGTCATCGTCATCCGGCAAAGGGGAATCCCTTATGAAGAAATTCCCGTGGTCTTTTTCCTTGCATCACGGGCCCATGTGACGCCGGAGGCCATGATTGATCTCAGACTGAGCGGCATGTCCTGGATGGACATCACCCTGCATTTCGGTCTCGGTCCGGAGATCTTCTATGTGCCGGTCCAGGCGGAAATCCACGGCCCGCCCTATGGCAAGGCATACGGTTATTACAAGCATAAGCCTAAAAAGGAATGGAAAACCATCCGCCTTGAAAACGATGACGTGGTGAACCTCGTCAACCTCCGTTTCATATCCGAATACCACGGATGCACTCCTGGAGACGTAATCGGCATGAGATCTCAGGGCCGGGACTTTGTCGTCATCAATGACGACTTCAAGGCAGGCCGCCACGAAAAAGCCGGGAAACACGAAGATCACGGCAAGGAACACGGGAAAAACAAAGGCAAAGACAAGGGACATAAAGACGAATAATCCCGAAGCAAGATGGCTGAATGCATCAACCGGAGCCGTACTTAGTGGTCCTATTCGTAAATACGGTCGCATTCGAGTGCCGTAGGGCGGTCTCCTCAGCGTTCCGCTCCTTGCGGCGTACCACAGGGGGTACACCTCAGTCGCGCGCCTTGATAAGACCGCCCTACGGCACTCTCGGTACG
>MNYV01000137.1 GCA_001873285.1 Nitrospirae bacterium CG2_30_53_67 | reverse complement strand
TTCCCTCGGCCCCTTTAATCCTTGGCCCCTTGGATACTCTATTTCTCTCCGCTTTTCACTCGGACCCTCGACCCCTTGACCCCTTGACCCCTCGGCCCCTTCTTATTACGGCCCCGTCGCTGCCTGAAAGGCCTGCAACGGCTCGATCAGGTGCTGCACCGAGGCATTGAGCATATTTAAAAACGGGTCCGGATAAAAACCGATCCAGAAAACCAGGACCAGAAGAGGCAGAAGCGTCACGACCTCCCGGAGGCTGAGGTCGGTGAGCTTCTCGTTCTCCTTGATGACCATGGGGTTGAAGATCACCCGCTGATAGAGCCAGAGCATATACGCCGCCCCCAGGATGATGCCGAAGGCCCCCACCACGGCCGCGATCCGGTAATGGGACGTAAAGGCCCCGACCAGGATCAGAAACTCGCCGATGAATCCGTTGGTCCCGGGGAGCCCGATGGAGGCCAGGGTGAAGATCGAAAACAGTGCCGCATAAATGGGCATGACCCGGGCGATCCCCCCGAAATCGGCGATCATGCGGGTGTGCCGCCGCTCATAGATCAGACCCACGATCAGGAACAGGGCGCCGGTAACGATCCCGTGGTTGAACATCTGCAGGATCCCGCCGGATACGCCCTGAAGATTATAGGCAAAAATCCCGAGCATCACATATCCCATGTGCGAGACCGAAGAATAGGCGACCAGCTTTTTCATGTCCCTCTGCATCATGGCGACCAGCGCCCCGTAGATGATGGCCGTGGAGGCGAGGATCATCATGATCTTCACAGTCTCCGGTCTGAGCGCCATCTCCGGGCACATGGGAATGGCGAACCGGAGAAACCCGTAGGTCCCCATCTTCAGGAGGACACCGGCCAGGATCACGGAACCGGCCGTGGGCGCCTCCACGTGGGCGTCCGGAAGCCAGGTGTGGAAGGGGAACATGGGAACCTTGAAGGCAAACCCGAGGAACAGCGCCCAGAAGACCCAGAACTGCATCTTCGGGCTGAAGCCGGATGCCGCCTGCGTGATGGCCTGAATATCAAAACTCTGCGGGTCCCCACTGTGGATATAGAGGGTAAGGATCGCAATCAGCATGAGGACCGACCCGGACAGGGTGTAAAGGAAGAACTTGATCGCCGCATAGAGCTTGCGGCCCCCGCCCCAGATGCCGATCAGCAGGAACATGGGGATCAACTCCAGCTCCCAGAAGACATAGAAAAGAAAGAGGTCGGTGGAGACAAAGACCCCCAGCATGGCCGTTTCGAGGACCAGGAGGGCGATCATATACCCCTTGACGCGCAGAGTGACGGCGGTCCATGAGGAAAGCACGGCGACCATGCTGAGCAGGGTGGTCAGAAAAACCAAGAGGAGGCTGATCCCGTCCACACCCACCGAGTAATGGATCCCCCATGTAGGAATCCATGGGACTGATTCCGTAAACTGCATGAGGTAGGTGCCCCGGTCGAAGCGGATGACCGGATAGAGTGAAAGTCCAAAGGTGATCACGGAGGTCAGGAAGGCCTCCCGGCGGATCGCCTCTGCGCTGCGCTTTGGCGTGAGGAGAATCAGCAGCACGCCGAAGAGAGGAAAGAACGTGATCAGGCTGAGGATATGTTCCGTCATTGATGCTCCATACAATAATCAGCCACGAATGGGCACGAATATTACGAATATCATAAATATGTATCCTGGTGTTTTATTGTCTTTGTCTTCATCGGTGCCAATTCGTGTCAATTCGTGGCTGAATCTTTTCTTTCATTATGCAAAGAGATAGAATCCCAGGATGATCACCACGCCGGTCACCATGAACAAGGCATAGTTTTCCACGTGGCCGGTATGGAACTTGCGGATCCGCTCCCCGAAAAAGTTGGACGTCCCGGCCGTCCCGTTCACGATTCCGTCGATCACCCAGGCGTCCACGAACTCCCACAGAAAGGTCGCAAAGCGTTTGCCGGGATTCACAAAAAGAAAATCATAGATCTCATCCATGTACCACTTGTTCAGAACGGCCCTGTAGAGGCCGCCCAGGCCTGATGCCAGTTTCCCGGGAAGCCAGGGGCTCACGAGATACATAAACGCGGCCAGCCCGATCCCGGCCAGGGCGATGACCACAGAGACCCCTGCCATCATGCGTTCAAGATGGGTGGCGCCCCCGGCGGCTTCATGGCCGTGCCCGAATACAGGGCCCAGGAAGTGGTGGATCCAGTTGCCCCCGCCCCACGCCTCGGGCAGACCGGCAAACCCTGCGATGGCGGAAAAGACGGCGAGCGCCACCAGAGGCCCCACCATGCTCCAGGGGGATTCATGGAGGTGACGCGCGGCCTTGGTCTCCACACGGGACTTCCCGTGGAAGGTCATAAAGACCAGGCGGAACATGTAAAAGGCGGTCATCAGAGCGGCGGAGGCGCCGAGCAGGTAAAGAACCGCACCGTAGTTCGTGCCGTGGGAGTAGGCCTGCCAGAGGATCTCATCCTTGCTGAAGAAACCGGCAAGCGGCGGGATCCCGGATATGGCCAGCGCGGCTACGACGAAGGTCCCATAGGTCCAGGGAATTTTGTCCCTGAGCCCGCCCATCTTGCGCATATCCTGCTCCCCGGACATGGCGTGGATCACCGAACCGGAACCGAGGAAGAGGAGGGCCTTGAAAAAGGCGTGGGTCAGAAGATGAAAGATCGCGGCCGTATAGGCGCCGATCCCCAGGGCCAGGAACATGTAGCCGAGCTGGCTGACCGTGGAGTAGGCCAGGACCCGTTTGATATCATTCTGGGCGAGGCCGATGGTCGCAGCGAAAAAGGCGGTGAACCCGCCCACGCATCCCACCACCATCAGCGCCGTTGAAGATTCGGAAAAGAGCGGGTTGGCCCGCGCCACCATGTAAACCCCGGCCGTGACCATGGTCGCGGCATGGATCAGGGCCGAGACCGGCGTAGGGCCTTCCATGGCGTCCGGGAGCCAGACGTGGAGCGGGAACTGCGCGGACTTTCCAACGGCCCCGACAAAGAGGAGCAGGCAGATCACGGTCGTAAGGTCCGCCTGGATGGTCGTGACATAGAGGGGGATGGAGAGGGTCTGACCGACGATGGTCTGGACCGCGCCGAAGACCTCGTGATAGTCCAGGGTCCTGAAGGTGTAAAAGATCAGCATGATCCCGAGGCCGAACCCGAAGTCGCCGATCCGATTCACCACAAAGGCCTTTTTTCCTGCGTCCGAGGCCGACTTCTTTTCATACCAGAACCCGATGAGCAGATAGGAACAGAGCCCGACCGCCTCCCAGCCCACATAGAGGAGCAGAAAATTGTCGGCCATAACCAGGATGAGCATGGAGAAGGTGAAGAGGGAGAGGTAGGCGAAGAACCGCGCAAACCCTTTGTCCCCGTGCATGTAGCCGATGGAATAGATGTGGATCAATGAGGCCACCAAGGTGACCATGGCGATCATCGCTGCGGTGAGGGGGTCGATGTTGAACCCGATGCTCGCCCTGAAATCGCCCGAGGAGATCCATTCATAGACCGTGCCGTAGAAGGTCTCACCGGAAAGGACCCGGCCCAGGGTGATGAGGGAGAGGACGCAGGACCCCGCCACGGCGCCGATGGAGACGGCGGCTGCGCGGGTCTTCAGCCACTTGCCGAAGAGGCCGTTCACCACAAACGCAAGCAGTGGAAGTAATGGAATCAATATATGCAACCAGGTCGGCGCGTGTTCCAAGCGTTCCTCCTCCAAAAACCTCTAAAAAGGATTCGAGGGGTCTAGGGGTCAAGGGTTCAAGTGAAATACCTAAATACCAATAACCACCTTACAAACCCTTGGGTCCCCAGAGCCTTTTGTTTTCTTCCTTTCACTCGACCCCTGGAACCCTGGGCCCCTTGGCCCCTTGGCCCCTTTGTTCTTCATCCTTGAATCTTGTATCCTTCTCTTTCACGTACTTTCACTAATGCTTCATCAGATGAAATTCGTCCGCATTCAGGGTCTCACGATTCCGGTAGAGCAGCAGGATGATGGCCAGCCCCACGGCGGCCTCGGCTGCGGCCACGGTCATGACGAACAGGACAAAGACCTGGCCGGCCATATCATGGTAATACCGGGCAAAGGAGACAAAACAGATATTGACGCCGTTCATCATCAACTCGATGGACATGAACATCAGAAAGATATTTCTCCGGATCAGGAAACCGGCCACTCCGATCAGAAAGAGGAGTGTCCCCAGGAGAATGTAGTGTTCCAATGTGATCGTCATGTTCATACCTTCTATACAGAACGTCATAAATCAACAATGTCATTCCCCGACTTGATCGGGGAATCCAGAAAATACTGGATTGTCCGGTCGGGCCTGTCCTCCGACCCCGATCGGGGGACCGGACAATGACAAACTGATTACGACTTCTGTCGCTGTTTATAAAATAAGCTCTATATCTTCCTGCTCGCGATCAGGACCGCTCCCACCAGGGCAACCAGAAGGATCAAGGACGCCGCTTCGAATGGGAAAAGATACTGGGTATAGAGCGCCTGCCCCAGAAGCTCCGGATTGCTCATTTGAGTTGCTGCCTGAACCGAGGAAGAAGGCTCTTTGAGCACGGTCTCCTGCATCAGGATGCCGACCACGCCGGCGCAGAGGAGGCCCGCACTCACCAAGGCAAAGGGGAGATGGCCGAAAAGCTGCTCCCTGAGTGTTTCAAGCTTCCTGATGTTGACCAGCATGATCACAAAGAGATAGAGGACCAGAATGGCCCCGGCATAAACGATGAGCTGGACCGCGGCCAGGAATTCCGCTTCCAGCAGGATATAGAGCCCGGCAATATGGAAGAACATCAGCAGCATGTAGAGCACGGCGTGCACGATATGCTTCCGGGTGATCATCAGCACAGCCGATGTTAGGATCATAACAAAGAGATAATCAAAAAAGAGCGAGGCGAACATCCCATCCCCCTTAGTGGCCCTATTCGTAAATACGGTGGCATTCGAGTGCCGTATGGCGGTCTCATCGGCGTTCCGCTCCTTGCGGCGTACCAGAGGGGTACGCCTCAGTCGCGCGCGGGGATGAGACCGCCCTACGACCCTCTCGGTACGTCACCATATTTACGAACAGGACCACTTAAAGATCGATCTGGTCTCGGAACAGCGGTTTCTTGTCCCCGACCTTGAGCAGCCTGTCCATCTTCCATATATAGAGGCCCCGGTCGTCATAGTCGGCCATCTCGTAGAGCCGAGTCAGGACGATGGCGTCTTTGGGGCAGGCCTCCTGACAGAGACCGCAATAGATGCACCGGAAGGCATTGATCTCGTAGCCGGTCACGACCTTCTCGTGATGATCCCCTTCCTCGGTGTAGACACTGATGGCCTTGGCCGGGCAGACGCCGGCGCAGATTCCGCATCCCACACATCGGATGGCCCCGTCCTCGCCTCGAAGCAGGGCATGGTGTCCTTTGAACGCAGGAAACGCCGGGCGTTTCACCTCCGGATAAGGCCGAGTGACCAGGACCCGGCTGGGGGTGATGATGCTTCTCACCCAGACGCTTCCGGTCAGGGCCAATCCCTTCAAGAGATCGATCAAGGTAATGGTTCGGATAAATCTTTTCAACCTTCCGGACAAGTCAAGCCTCCCATTTTATACAGTAACTACCCGGTAATTGCAAGCACGATCCCGGTGACAACGATGTTCGCGAGGGCCAGCGGGATCAGGAATTTCCACCCCAGTCTCATGAGTTGGTCATACCTGAAACGGGGGAACGTGGACCTCACCCAGATAAAGCTAAAAAGGAGCATCATCATCTTCCCGAAGAACCAGAAGACCCCGGGAATAACCTTCAGGACATGCATGGCCTCCCAGTCCTGGAAAGGAGGATTCCAGCCTCCGAGAAAGACCACCGTGGCCATGGAGGAGACGAGCATCATATTGGCATATTCCGCAATGAAAAAATAGGCGAACCGCATGCCGCTGTACTCCACGTGGAACCCGGCCACCAGTTCGGTCTCGGCCTCCGGGAGATCAAAGGGGGAGCGGTTGGTCTCGGCGAGCATAGCCACATAATAGATGAAGAAGGCCGTGATCTGCGGGACAAGGAACCAGTGTCTTGACTGGGCCTCGGTGATCCCGACCAAGCTGAACGTCCCCGCGAGCATGAGCGGGCCGACCAGGGCCATACCGATGGCGAGTTCGTAACTGATCACCTGGGCCGCGGAGCGGAGCGCTCCCAGGAGGGCATACTTGCTGTTGGAAGACCACCCCGCCAGGATGATCCCGTAAGTCCCCACGGACGATACGGCCAGGATATAGAGCACCGCGATATTGATGTCGGTGATATAAAACCACGTGTCAAAGGGGATGACACAAAAGGCGATCAGGGCCGGGACCAGGGATAGGATCGGCGCCAGCATGAAAATCGGCCGGTCCGCGCCCGAAGGGACGATGTTCTCCTTGAGCAGGAGTTTCAACCCGTCGGCGATTCCCTGCAGGATACCGTGGAACCCCACGCGCATGGGTCCCAGACGGACCTGCATATGCCCGATGACCTTCCGTTCAACCCACGTCAAGAAAGGAACCATAATGAGGGTAAACCCCATGACGATCACAATCTGAAGGATGCTGTATCCCCAGAGAAACTTGACCATCTTTACGAGATCGGATCCCATCTCATAGCTTCCTTATCTTAGCCTGCACATAACGGCCCATGGGGGTCCTGGTTACCGGGTCCAGATCATGGGAAAGGAGACCCTTGGGGCCGGCATTCACAAACCCTTCAGGCATCTGAATCGTCCCCCTGGAGAGCGAATGGCATAGGCCGGCCTCGGCGTGAATCTCCCCATGGCGGGAAGTCAGGATGATCTTGTCCCCTTCCTCGATCTTGAGCTCCTCTGCGTCCAGCGGATTCAGGAAGACACCGGCCTTGTCCTGGCCGCGTACGAGTCCCGCGGCCAGGTTGGACATGGAGCCGTTCCGGTACAGGGAAGAGTTCACAAGCAGAAGAAAAGGAAATTCGGGATCATCCGCCGGCCCCCACTTCACATCAGCGCCGGGATAGGGGAGATCCATTCCATCCACCGGGATCTTCCTTTTCCAGCCCTGGACCGGAACCAGGGCATGGATCTCATCCCGGACCTCCGAGAGGCTCTTGAAGGGAAACCCCTTGCCCATCTTTCGTGAAAGCTCCACGATGATCCGGCTGTCCGGCATGGCGTCCCCTGGGGGAGAGATCAGCGGAGCAAAGGACTGGACACTCCCTTCGAGATTGGTGAACGTTCCGGATTTTTCAGCAAAGCTTGCGGCCGGCAGGACCACATCGGCCATGGAGGCCGTACGGGTCATGAAAAGATCCTGCACCACAAGGAACTGAAGAGAGTTTAAGCCCTCCTCCACGAATTTCGTATCCGGGAAATCAAACATGGGGTTCTCTCCCATGATGTACAGGGCGTTCAGGGTCCCCTCTTTGGCGGCATGGAGCATGTCATAAGCGGAAAGACCGGGCTCAGCCGGTATCCGGTCCCCCCAGACCTTTTCAAACCGCTCTCTCTCCGAAAGCGGAACCAGGCCGGGAAGGCGGTCGGGCAGCGCCCCCATCTCACAGCTCCCCCGTTCATTGTTGTGGTCCATGGTAAAGAGGTAAGACGCTCCGGCCTTGGCGGCGGCCCGGAGGAGCACGGAAACGGCGGTTGCCCCGAAGGGGGCCTGCAGCACCCCCCGGCCCATCAGGACCACGCTCTTCTGCGTTTCAGGACCGGTCAGGACGGAGAGGATCTCATCCATCTCCGGGGAGAGGATACCGCAGATTCTCATGACCTCTTCCCTGCTGAACCTAAAAAGCGAGGGTTCTTTCAGGATCTCAAGGCCGAGCCCGAGGATCAGGGGGACCTCGGCGCCGGGGCGTATCCGGATGTGGCGGGTTGCGATCCTGCCCGTTCGTGTGATCCTCGGGTCTGCAAGCACCGCGATCCCGCCCTTCCATAGCATCTTTTTGACAGCTAAGCCAAGGATCGGGTTGGTCTCTACAGGATCTGCGCCGATGATCAATACCTTTGAGGCATTTCGCACGTCTTCCAGAGCGGCCTCGCGCGCCTCTGTTTTCAGACTCAGACGTCCGATCAACCCGGCCGTGTAATGCAGCCTGGCGCTGCTGTCGATATGGTTGCTTCCGATCACTCGCCTCATGAAACGCTGGAACAGGTAGTTGGCTTCGTCCGAGGCTCGGGCTGACCCCAGGCCTCCCACCGCAGCGCCGCCCTTTTCCTTGATGATCTTCTGCAGGCGGGTGGCCGTAAAGAGAAGGGCCTCATCCCAGTCCACCTCCACGAGTTTCCCCTGCTTCTTGATCCTCGGTCGGGTGAGCCGGTCCGGGTGATGCACCATGCCCCATCCAAACCGCCCTCTGGCGCAGAGGCTCCCCCGGTTCACGCCCTCATCTGTGCCTCCCCGTACCCGCATGATCTTTCCCCCCCGTGTATTCATGGTCAGGGTGCATCCGCATCCGCAGTAGGCGCATATCGTCTTGCCCTTTTCCATCTGGGCGGGACGGCCGCCGTAGGTAAAAAGGCGGTCCAGGTTGGCGCCGACCGGGCAGACGTCAATGCAATGACCGCAGTGCTCGCACTCCCCTCCTCCGGGGACTTCGCGGACCTCGGTCCGCCTGCCTCGGCGTGTGGCGCTCAGGGCATGCGCCCCCTGGATCTCCTTGCAGGCCCGGATACAGCGCTCACAATGCACGCAGCGCTCAAGATTCCTCTCGATCAGGGGGTTTTCATAGAGGATGATCCCCTTTCGCCTCGGAAAATCATGCCGGCGCCGGATGTCCCCGAACTCATAGGTCAGATTCTGAAGGTCGCACTCCGTGGCCTTGTCGCAGTAGAAGCAGTCGAGCGGGTGATTGAGCAGTTGGAACTCCAGCATGGCTCTCCTGGCCTTGCGGATCTCCTCGGACTCGGTGATCACCACCATATCTTCTCGGACGGGCGTGGTACAGGCCGTCTGGAGTTTTCCGATCCCTTTCAGGGAGATCAGGCACATCCTGCATCCGCCCAGGGGGGAGAGTTTCTCCAGATAACAAAACCTCGGGATATAGATCCCCACACGGTCCGCAGCCTGGATCACCGTGAGTCCCGGCTCGACTTCAAATTCACGATCATTCATTCTGATCTTGATCATAAGAATGGATTCCCAATCTCAAATTTCCAATTTCCAATTTCCAATTTCCAATTTCAAATTTCAAATCTTAAATCTTCAAAGTGCATCCCTTGATCCGGATATGCTCCCGGTACTCTTCCTCAAAATACTTCAGCGTGCCCCGCACAGGTCCGAGCGCTCCCTCCCCCAGGGGGCAGAAGGTCTTTCCTGCGATGTTGTCGCAGATGTCGCGCAGGAGTTCGATGTCTCCTTCCTTGCCCCCTCCGGCCTCGATCCGGTCCAGGATACTGAGGAGCCAGTCGGTTCCTTCACGGCACGGGGTGCATCTCCCGCAGGATTCATGGACAAAAAACCTCATCAGACGTCCGGCCACTTTGACCATGCAGGTATCCTGGTCCATGACCATGAGCGCGGAAGAGCCGAGCATGCTCCCGGCCGCGGATACGGAGTCGTAATCCATGCCCACGTTGAGATGATTGGGGGTCAGGCAGGGCGAGGACGCCCCCCCGGGGATGAAGGCCTTGAGCTCCTTTCCGTCCCGGATGCCGCCGCCGTGTTCATAAATCACCTCACGGAAGCTTACGCCCATGGGGAGTTCGTAATACCCCGGACGGTTCACATGACCGGAAAGAGAGATGATTCTTGTTCCCGGACATTTGGCCGGGCCGATACCGGCGAACCAGTCCCCCCCTTTGAGTATGATGTGGGGAACATTGGCCAGGGTTTCCACATTGTTGATTACCGTGGGGAGCCCGAAGGCGCCCACATTGACCGGGAAGGGGGGTTTGATGCGGGACTGGCCGCGCTTCCCTTCCAGGGACTCGATCAGGGCGGTCTCCTCCCCGCAGATGTAGGCCCCGGCCCCGCGGTGGACCCGGATCGTAAAATTAAACCCTGAATGACAGATGTCTTTTCCCAGGAAACCTTTTTCCTCTGCCTCGGAGATCGCCTGATCGAGGATCCCCCCCAGCCGGGGATACTCGGCCCGGAGGTAGATATAGCCGTATTCGGCGCCGAAGGCATACCCGGCGATGATCATCCCCTCGATCAGTTCATGCGGGTCCCCTTCCATAATCTGCCGGTCCTTACAGGTACCGGGCTCCCCTTCGTCGGCATTGCACAGAAGGTATTTGGGTTTCTTCGGGTCCGCAGCCGCGAATCCCCATTTCATGGCCGCGGGAAACCCCGCTCCGCCCCGTCCCCGGAGATTTGCGCGCTTGACCTCATTGACGACCTCTGCGGGAGGCATGGACAGGGCCTTTTTCAGCGCCTCATAGCCTTCATGCGCCATATAGACGGAGATGGAACGGGAGTTTTCGAGGTGTATGCGGTTCAAAAGGATGGTTTCCATTTATAGGTATTTCTCCAGCACCTCGTCAATCGTGCTTTCTGTTAAGGCCTCATAAAAATCGTCATTTACCAGCATGACCGGGGCCTGCCCGCAGGCGCCCAGGCACTCTGCATTTTTCAAGGTGAACCGGCCGTCCGGCGTGGTCTCCCCCATCTTGATCCCAAGCTTCCTCTCAAGATAGGATCGGAGAGACTCGGCGCCGAGCAGGGTGCAGGCCAGGTTGTCGCAGAGGTGGATCACGTTCCGGCCCATCGGCCCGGTGCTGAACATGGAGTAGTAGGTGGCCAGGCCGTAGACCTCGGCCCTGGAAATGTGAAGGGCGAGGGCCGCGGCGGAAAGCGCCTCTTCGTTGATGTAGCCGAATTCCTTTTGCGCGAGGTAGAGAACCGGCAGCGCCGCGGCCTGCCGCGTGGGATAGCGCGTCATGACCTCTTCAATCCGCTTGAGGGTTTCTTCCGAGAAGGCCGTGTTCACCAATGCTTCGTTTCCCATTCCTGTTTTCTGTTTTCTATATCTCAAATTTGAAATTTGAGATTTGAAATTCCCTTGCCCGTGTTATCGGTCGCATTCCCCCAGCACGATATCAATGGTCCCGATCACGGCAATGACGTCGGCGATGAACCCACCGCTGACCAGACGGTTGAATGCCCCCAGATTGACAAAGGAAGGGGCCCGGATCTTCATGCGGTATGGCCTGGATGACCCGTCACTCACGATATAAAAACCCAGTTCTCCTTTGGGGACCTCAGTGGCGCAGTAGACCTCCCCCTCCGGCGCCTTAAACCCCTCGGTCATCAACTTGAAATGATGGATCAGGGATTCGATCTCAGCGTTTATTTTCTCCTTGGAGGGGGGAACGATCTTGGGGTCATCCACCAGGATCGGACCGCTTGGGATCCGGTCCAGGCATTGACGGATGATGTTAGCGCTCTGATGCATCTCCTCGACCCGGATCCAATACCGGTCATAGACGTCCCCGTTCTCTCCGAGGGGGACGACCCAGTCGACCTTGTCATAGGCGCCGTAAGGCTCGGCCTTCCGAATATCCCAGTTGACCCCGGAGCCTCGGAGCGAAGGCCCGGAGAGCCCGTAATTCACCGCCTCTTCGGCCGAGATCGCGGCCACGCCCTTGGTCCGTCCGATCCATATCCGGTTCTCCCGAATCAGGGTGTCGTATTCCTTGATCCGGCCGGGAAATTCATCGCAGAACTTGTACAGGGTTTCGATAAAAAACGAAGAGAGATCACGGCTGACCCCGCCGATCCGCATATAGTTGTTGTTCAGCCTCGCGCCGGTCAGTTCCTCAAACAGGTCGAGGATGGTCTCTCTTTCACGGAAGGTATAGAGGAAGACGGTCATGGCCCCGATATCCAGGGCGTGGGTGGCCAGCCAAAGGAGATGGGACGAGAGCCTCTGCATCTCGGCCACAATGGTCCGGATATATTCCGCGCGTTCAGGAATGGTGATCCCGAGCAGTTTCTCCACAGTCCGGCAGTAGGCGAACTCATTGGTGATGGCCGAGATATAGTCCAGGCGGTCAATATGGGTGATCACCTGCTGGAAAGATCCGTTCTCACCGAGCTTCTCAATACCGCGGTGCAGATAGCCGACCTTGGGCTCGGCCTTGACGACCCTTTCCCCGTCCACGTCGAGCACCAGCCTCAAGACCCCATGCGTACTGGGGTGCTGGGGTCCCATATTGATCTTCATCTCTTTTGTTTCCAAAGGCTCCTACCCTCGAGCGTGTTCTATGATGATAGATGATATTTTTTCACCAACCCGGATCAC
>MNYV01000136.1 GCA_001873285.1 Nitrospirae bacterium CG2_30_53_67 | reverse complement strand
CTTGCCATGGAATCGGACTCCATGGGCACTGCGATGAAGTGAACGTGGTTCTTCATCAGGCAGTAGGCCCATATTTTGAGTGAATATTTGCTGCTGTATGTCTTGAGCCATTCAAGATAAAACAGGTAATCGTCTTTTCTTTCAAAGACGCTCTGCCGGTAATTGCCCCGTTGAGTGATGTGATGAGGAAAGCCTACAGCTACGGCTCTGGAGATTCTCGGCATGGGCCAATGGTAAACAATGCAGAATGTGAAGTCAAGTAAAATGGGCGCTGTCCCTATTTTACTCCTATTTTACTGGAGATGATCCATAAATTCCCATCGATAAAGAATACAATAATTGAAGATGAACTCTAATCGGCAGTTAAAAAAGTTAGTGACTCAATATGATAGGTGTGAGGGAACATATCGAGCAGGCGGATTGAATCTATCCGGTATCCCGAGTCCATCAGAAGTCGAAGATCCCGGGCCAGCGTGGACGGATTGCAGGAGACATAGGCGATTTTCATGGGCCTTTGTTTTATGATATTCCGGATCAAGGCGGCCTGGAGTCCGGAGCGGGGCGGGTCCAGGACAAGGCCGTCCGCATCCCCGATTTCCGCCTTTTGCACATCGGCCAACCGGAAAGAGACATTGGTGATCCCTGCTTTTAATGCGGAATGCCAGGCCGCATCAACCGAAGAGAATTCCGATTCGACCCCAACCACTCTGGCACAGACCTGGGAGAGGGGAAGGGTGATGTTCCCGCAGCCGCAAAAAAAATCCATCACCCGATCCGAGCCCTGCATGAACTCGCAGATCCCGCCGACCAGAATTTCGTTGATCTCCGGGTTCACCTGCCAGAACGCGTCCGGGGGGACAAAGATCCGAAGCCCCTGCACCGGCATGGCCAGATAGGGCTCCCCCAGCACAATCCGTTTTTTTTGTTTCAGGATCGTACAGCCCTGCACGGCATGCCCGAGCGACCGGTAAAGATCTTGAGCCTCGCTTTCAGCAAGGGCGGCGGCAATGAGAGCGCCGGCCGGCGAAGTGAGGATGGTGATCGTGCCGTTTAGTTTTTTTCGGTTCCGCATCAGAGATTTGTGTATCTCCTGCAATACAGCGTTCACCTGCGGAGATGCGATCCCGCATGCCTCGATCGGGCAGAGGGTATGGCTCCTCGTCCTGTAAAGTCCGATCTTCCCGTGATGCAGATGAAAGCGCATCCGGGTCCTTCCGGTCTGGGAGCCCAGGATCTCAGGCTCAGAAATATCCGTCAGACCCCCGATCCGCTTCATCTGCTCAATAAAAATCTTCTTTTTGATCCTCTTCTGCTCCTCATACTGAATGTGCTGGAGCTGGCACCCTCCGCACTCACCGAAATAGGGGCAGAAGGGATCGGTTCGAAGGGGAGAGGGCTCCACAATCCGGCAGAGGCGTGAAAACCCATGGTGCTTTTTCCGGATCACCGGTTCGATCTCCACAAGGTCGCCGGGTACGCTCTCCGGGACGAAATGCACGAAGCCCTCGACCCGTGCCACGCCGTATCCGCCATAGGCCATGGAATCGATCCGGGCAAGAATCATCAGGATGCCCCTACTATCGTGTCAGCCTTGTAGTGTCTTTTTTATGCCGCCCCCTCATCCTAACCTTCTCCCCTATGGGGAGAAGGAATGTTTGAACTTCCTCTCCCCTTGGGGATTGAGGTGATGGGGAAAACGGGATACGTCATTTTAGACGTGACACGACATTACAGGCTTCCGGGCGGTGGCGGCCATGCCCTCCCCGGCCTGCACGACCGTGACCTCCTCAAGGTTCAGTCTCTTCAACCGTTCGGTCACCGCGTTCCGAACCAGGGGGAGATAGACAAAAGAATAGAGCAGGAAGATCCTTCCTCCTGGCCGGAGCACCCGGACCATCTCCTCGGGATAGGGGGGCGCATTCTGCGTGATCACCAGATCAAACCGGTCGCCGCCGAAGGGGAGCTCGGCTGAATTGCAGACCAGGGCAAAAAGCCCGTTCAGGCCGGCATCTCGGGCCTTGCGCTTCATGATCTGAATCATCTCTGTGGAAAGATCGGCCCCCACGGCCAGGGATCCCGGAAAAAGATGCTTCAGCCGGAATGTTGCGAGGCCGGTGCCGCAGGCAAGGTCCAGAACGCTTTCGGGGGGCTCCTTCAAGCCCTGAGACGCCTTCTCCAGGGGGCCCAGGAACACGGATTCGGATGCAAGCCTTGATCCGATCCGGTCGTACGCCGGCGCCAGCCCGGAAAAGATCCTGTTCATCCAATGCGCAAATCCCTGCGTCTTCAAAAAGCCGGGCATGGCAAAGGAGATCCTGACAAAGTGGCTGGCCGTTCCTTTTGCAAGAAGCCGTTTGATGGCATTCATGGATCACTCCTTTTGTCACAATTTACCATAACCGGAGATACGATACAAATAAAGGTTTTTTTGTTAGAAAAAACGATCTTGACCATCTATGTTGAATGAGGTTATGATGCATCCGCTGTGTATGTAAGCGGAGAATCCTGATGAACTCGTAAAAAGTCCAAAAGATCCCTCTCCCTTGCCGCAGATCCCGGTGTTTTTGCGGGGATGGGATAAGATTTCTTACGAGACCATCAATCCCGGCGCTGAAACATAAGATATAAACACAAACTATGCAGATCAGACCTTCCAGAATGCTGCAACAGATCCATCCCAATTTCCTCCTGATTGGAAGCTTCGTGCTCACCATTCTGGCCGGAGGAATATTCCTGCACGCCCCATTTTCTCTGCGTGAAGGGCACATATCCATAATTGACGCCCTGTTTACGGCCACATCCGCGGTCTGCGTGACCGGACTTTCCGTGGTCGATATCGGAACCCGTTTCAACACAACCGGTCAGATGATCCTCCTTCTCATGATCCAGCTCGGCGGCCTCGGTATCATGACCTACACCACCGTGGTGATGCTCCTTCTCGGTAAAAAGCTTTCGTTCAGGGGGAAAGAAGCGATTCAAGGGACCCTCTCGTACAAACTGGGCCAAGGGCTCCTTAGTCTCATTAAAAATGTTTTCTTAGTGACGATCCTGTTCGAGGGAATCGGCCTTATATTCCTCTTCATCCGGTGGAGTTTCTTTTTCCCGCCGCGAGAGGCCCTTTATAATGCCTTGTTTCATTCTGTTTCCGCTTTCTGCAATGCCGGCCTCTCTCTCTTCTCCCGAAGTTTGATGGACTTCCGGGACGATCCCTGGATCAATGCCGTCATGGTCCTGCTGATTATTTCAGGAGGGCTCGGCTTTGTGGTTGTCCAAGATATACGACAATATATCAACAACCGGCTGACCCGGAAGAAAAGGGCCCGGCTCTCCCTGCACAGCCGTATCGTTCTTGTGACCACTTCCTCCCTGGTCCTCTCAGGGCTGGTTATATTCCTCATGCTCGAATGGCGCCACGCCCTTTCAGGCGTCCCCTTCGGGGAAAAAATCCTGATCTCTCTTTTTCAGTCGGTCACGCCCAGAACCGCAGGATTCAACACCATGGATTACAACCTTCTGACCAACGGAACGCTCCTTTTCACGATCTTTTTCATGTTTATCGGGGCATCTCCAGGCTCCACCGGGGGAGGGATCAAGACCACCTCTTTTGCCGTGCTCCTGGCTATGGCTCTGGCAAAATGGAAAAACCGTTCGGAGACCTTTATTTTCGGACGGACGGTTCCGGCCGGCGCCGTATCACGCACGATCTCCATCTTTCTTGCATCTATATTATTGGTCATCCTCTCCACCCTGGCCTTGATGATCACGGACGCCGGGGATATTCCGGTTACGGAGAGCCGAGGCCTTTTCATCCAATACCTCTTTGAAACGGTCTCTGCATTCGGCACCGTCGGGCTCTCTACGGGCGTGACCCCGTCGTTGTCGGTTCCCGGAAAACTGATTCTCATGGTCCTGATGTTTGTCGGGCGGCTGGGACCCATTACCATTGCCCTTGCCATTACAAGTGAAAAAAGAGACGAGGGCTTTACATATCCCGAAGAAAATATTATGGTAGGGTAAAAGAAAGGGGTCAAGGGGTCAAGGGAACCACTGGAACCCTGGAATCCTCGACCCCAAGATGCCTCAGTGTAGTAGCCGTCGCAGAGGGTCCCGGCCCGGCAAGAATAGATTCAAGGAGATGCCGGGATCTAACGACAAAAATAGAGAAAAGCGGGGCACGTGAAGCGTAACACTTCCAGCCAACGGAATGGGAGAGCAACCGAAAAGGGAAATCCTATGAAACAGCAATTTGTGATCATCGGCTTGGGGATGTTCGGAAGCAACGTGGCAAAAACCCTCTATGACGCCGGCATGGAGGTCATTGTACTGGACCGTGATAAAGAACTGGTGCAACGCGCGAAGGAATTTGCATCACGAGCCATGGTCGCAGATGTCACCAACAAGGAGGTCCTCCAGTCACTCGGCCTCGATGACAAGGATGTAGCCGTCATTGCGATGGGAGAATCCCTGGAGGCGAGCATCCTGGCCACCCTCTACCTCAAGGAGATGGGCATCAAAAATATCATTGCCAAGGCTAACGAAGAGGATCATGGAAAGATCCTTTCTCAACTGGGCGCGGCTGAAGTGATTTTTCCGGAGAAAGACGTGGCCATCCGCCTTGCCCAGCGCATCAGCGCAAAGAACATCATCGATTACATCCCCTTTGTCGAGGGATACAGCATCCAGGAGGTGGCCCCATCCAATAAAATTGTCGGCCATAAGATCCGGGATCTGGAACTCAGAAAAAAATTCGGGGTCCAGATCATCGCGATCAAGGACATGATCGAAGACAAAGTGGAACTGGTCATTGATCCGGATAAGGTCATCAAAGACAGCGACCTCATGATCCTGATCGGAAAGAACAGTGATCTGGAACGGGTCCAGTCATTATAGGTCTGATAGAGCCCCCTTACAAGGGAACCGCTATGAGGAAAAAGGAACAGTGGGAAGAAATAGAGAAAGGGAAAGAGGAAGACTACTTCTTGAAAAAACACCGGGAGTGGCTGGAAAAGAAGGCCGGGTCCAAGGATAAGAAGGAAGAGATCGAGGCCGCCCCCGATGAACTCCTTTGTCCGCTGTGTAAAACAGGGCTCAAGGAGGATTGGAAGGGCTCTTTCAGGATCCAGCGCTGCCGATCCTGCGGCGGGGGGTGGCTGGATCAGGAGGGTCTTGAGAAGTTGTCCTTGATGATTACGGAGAACCGGTAGAAAAAGCCTCCTCTTCCATCAGAACACGAAGACCGCCGCCGCCACCACCGAGGTGTAGTACCCTTTCTTGACAATGGCCGACTGCGTGATGTTGCTGGTGTGGACGATCTTCCCGCTGATCTTCCAGATCTCCCGCTTTTCATCCCAGCTCTTTTCTTCGTCGAATTCAATGCCCAGGGTTGAGGCCAGCATCGCTGCGGCCAGGTCTTCGGAGTACTCCCCGGCCGCATGGTCGGTCGTCCCGAAGGCATGGTATTCACTCAGGTAGCCGTACATCCTCTTGTCTATGGGGACTGCGCAGCCTACCGAGGCGGCCAGCAGACGGCGGGGTTCGCTGCTGGCACAGCGCGCAAGAACGCAATAGACAATCTCACCGGGCTCGAGCAGATTCAAACCTTCCTTGCGGGAGATCCTCTTGCAGCCCGGGGGAAGGATACTGGAGACCTGGACCAGGTTGAACTTTTCAATACCGGCATCCCGCAGCGCCAGCTCAAAGGATTGAAGCTCTTCAGTATGCGTGCCCACGCCGTTTGTGAAAAAGACCTTCTTCGGAACCCTAGTCATCTTTCTCTCCCCCCCTTTGGTCTATGCCGCAAGATAAAATAGCCGCAAAACGGGTTGCACTATACCACAATCGTCAAAAACTTCAAGAAAAAATTGCTCAATGAGAGGGGCGCCGCGGGGATTACGGCAGTTTCTTCCCGACCTTGGCCTCAAGCGATGCGACCTTGCCATGGATCCGGTCCGTCTTCCCCTTCCGGTCATCAATGGTGATGATCGTGTAAACCCGCTCCGAATCCTTGAGCGCCTCCTGATGGCACGACTTGATCAGGTCCATGACCCTGTCCCAGTCTCCTTCGAGCGCGGTCCCCATGGAATGGACCTTGTAAGAGATGCCGCTTTGATCGATGATCTTGATGACCTTGGCTATCTCCGGGCTGATACTGGCCCCGCGGCCCAAGGGAATAATGGAAAGTTCGGCAATCATACTCAACCCTCCTTACATTGTTCATACAATCTTTCATTCCTAAGAAAAATTATTGTGCCATAGGAATACATATCCGGCATTATACCCGGTTTTTTTCATGCCCCTATGAAAAAAACAAGGGGGGGGCTCTTGGGGATCAATCCGAGCTCTTCTGCATAATCGAAATAGGATTTCAGGCTTTTGATCTTTTCCTCATTGAGATCGAAAGAGATGCTCTCCCAGTACCGGACCAGATCTTCTGCCGGAATCTCCAGAGCCTTTTCAAACTCACCGGCCATCTCATGGAAGTGAGACTCGGCGAATCCTCTTGCCCTGTAAAGCGACTGGACCAACCTGGCGATCTCTTCTTTCTCCCTGAGCACGGCCTCACGCCGGATGATCCATAGGGCGAACACAAAGGGTAGGCCGGTAAAATCCCGCCAGAGGAGGGAGAGGTCATAGACGTATCCGGGCCGGCTCCTGTTTTTCCCCAGGTAGACCTTGAGCGCCGGATTCCCGATCATGATCCGGGCATTCGCCTCAAAGCCGGACCGGTGAGGGCCCTCTTCGGGAAACCGGTAGGCGCATCCGGCTTGATAGCGTTTCTCCAGCAGGATCCGGATCAATGCATTGGAGCTGGCCGAGGCCGGAGAGAGGAGGATCATCTTCCCGTGAAGGTCCTCGATCGGCAAGCGGGAGATCAGGAGCACGCTTTCCACCTCATGGTCCGATGAGATCGAAAGATCCGGAATCAGAAAATAGTTTGCCGGATGAAGCCCATACTCAAAAGAAGAACAGGGGGCGAGATCAATTTCACCGGCATAGAGCATGCGATTGAGTTCAGCGGGCTCCCCAGGGATGAATTCATAAGGATCCGCCAGACCCATTCTTCGGAGCGCGGCAAAGATAGGCGCGCTGTTCGCATAGGCAATCTCTCCGATCCGGATCATCATTTCCCTCTTGTTCCCGCCGCGCCATTGAAAAAACGGCCTGCATTTCCAGCTTGCCGTTTCTGCGCATCCTCCGCCATTCCGCTCTGACAGGGTCCCGCACAAGATATCTCCAAAGCAAACCGGACGTCAAGAATTTAGTATGGCGGCCGGGGGATCCACGCTCAAAATTAAACGGCTCGCCGGCCGAGCCTCTCTTCGGGCATGGCCGTATTCAGGTCCCTGCCCCAGATTGCAAAACCAATGGTTCCTGCAGCGCCGAAGGCAAAGGCCGTGAAAAAATTCACGGCCGGACTGATCTGCCATAGAAAAGCCCCGCCGACCGCGGCCACGGAAACGAAGATATCCCGGAGAAGGTAATAGAGGCCGAACATACCCGCCTTGCAGTTCTCAGGCGCCAGGTCCATGATCATGGCCTTTCGAGTGGGTTCACCGAACTCCTTGAGGCCCCTTAGGATGAAGGCAAGGGCCAGCCACTCAAAGGACCGGCAGAAGAGAAGAACAAGCGGGAAAAGGGTGAAAAAGACAAAGGTGATGATCACAAAAGGCTTCTTGGCGCTGCGGTCGGCCAGATAGGCTACGGGGATATAAACAAGCACGGCCGTGGCCATCTCGATGCTCGTCAGAATGCCGAACTGAAGGGCCGTGACCGGTTCGACAATGCTCTTCATGCACCAGACCACCACAAAGGCATAGGGGATCTGTTCGCAGAAGCGCACCAGGACGTCTGAGACCAGCAAGCGCCTGAGCGCAGGACTCATGAGCGGGAAGAGCTTCATCGGATTCTTTTCCCCTCGGTTTTTCGTGCGCGTGGAGTCCTGCGGTTCCTCTTCAATCAGCTTCTCTTGAAGCACGACCGCCGCCAGAGAAAGGAGCAGGGCCGCGGCAAAGGCCGCTCGCACGCCGTTTCTCTCCCCCCAGAAGCCGATGCACAAACCGCCGAGAATCGGTCCCAAGGCCATGGGAAAGCGTCTCACCAGAGAGTGCATGGTCACCCCCATGGTCCGCTTGTGCATGGGGAGCACCCTGGCGATCAGGCCCATGGTCGCAGGCAGCGAGATCGAAGTCCACGAGAGAAAGAGCACGGCCCCGAGAAGCACAGCCTGCCATGCGGGAATCAGAATCACCACCAGGAAGCCGCACATGGCCACGATGTTGAAAACGAGCAGGGCCCTCTTCGTGCCGATGCGGTCGGAGAGATACCCTCCGGGAAAGGAATAGAGCGCCGAAAGGAGGTTGTCCATCCCATTGAGAAATCCGATGGAGAGAGCCCCTCCTCCCAAGGCCATGAGGTAGATGGGAAGAAAGCGCTCGGCCATGCGCTCTCCCATCCCCACGAGGATGACCATGAAGAGGACACCCACGGTGCTTCGGGTGAGACCCAGAAAATCCGAAACACGCTCTCTGCGCCGCATATCTCTATCCCATGAGAATAATGAAGAGGAGACCTGCCTGCTTCTTGCTCCGCATCATCGCATCTGACTCCATTCCCGCC
Organism: Nitrospirae bacterium CG2_30_53_67; assembly: GCA_001873285.1. Classification (NCBI taxonomy): domain Bacteria; kingdom Pseudomonadati; phylum Nitrospirota; species Nitrospirae bacterium CG2_30_53_67. The sequence continues at coordinate 5,154 of MNYV01000136.1, read as the reverse complement.
GGAGGCTGCTCATGCAATCCCGGGTCAGGATTCTCCGGCAGCGTTCAAACAGCACCAGGCATAAAGGGCGTCATACACCTCGAACTGCCGTTCCAGATTCTTTTTGTCATCAGGGAATCTCAACCCATAGCCCACGGCGATGGCCTCAACCCCTGCGGCAAGCGGGTCTTTTTCAAGACGCCGCGTGTCGGCTGCATTGACGATTCGGGCAAGTCTGATCAGAGGCTTATCCTTAAGCTCGTATTTCCGGATGATCACATCGAAGGTACAAAGATCGCCTTCATGATTGAGTTCGGCCCCGGGCGAGTCGAAGGGGATCGCTCCCTCCTTCTCGGCCACGGCTTTGACCTGACTTTTCGGAACAAAAAGAAACTCCGCCTCCGAATCAATAAAACGTCTGATGAGCCAGGGGCAGGCCACTCTGTCCACATGAACGTGGGAACGTGTGATCCATTTCATCTTCTCGACTCCTTCTTTGAACGGTCACCCTTCATCAACAGCCGAAATACTTCAGGTTGTCGGTAATGAGTTTCTCCACGTCCTCCAGAAGATGGCCGAAGCGGGCCTTCAGATCGTCCTGGAGGTGTTGCACGTATTCCTTCGCGCCTTCCTCGCCGTATTTCTCTTCAAACATCTTGGCGAATTCGAGGACGCGGCCGATATCGTGGCGCTCGACCTTGTGGCTCGGCTCGTCGATCCATTCGTGGATCTCCCGGAAGGGCTTGCCGGTTCTTTCCGTGCTCTTCTGTACATGGGTTTCAATGGATGGCATGATTCTTCTCCTTCTGATTTGTTTTCATCCAAGGTTCTTCGCAAAGTACTGGTACAATTCATCGAAGATAACCAATCCTCGTTCCAGGCGTTCCTCATCCGTGGCCCGTGCCGCAGCCATCCCCTGAAAAAGGATGCGAACACCGTAGGCCTCGGGTCTTTCAAATTTATGATCCTTTAAATCCATATCGTGGACGATCTCCGCCAATTGTAAAACGGATGGGTCGTCCAAGCCGAAGCGTTCAATCATCACCTCAAAGGTGCACCGATCTCCCACATGAGTAAATTCCGCGTCGAACATATCGAACCGGATCTCATCGGACTTTGGTTGGTAGGTTTTGCCCGCCACAAATTTGAACCGGGCATCACGATGAATAAATCGCCGGATCAGCCAGGCACAAGCCGCTCTGTCCACAAAGATACCTTCACGAGTGACCCAGGTTCGGCCGGTCATGTCCGCAATCGACATGGCCGGCGCAGGGAGCTCCCGGTCCCCCGTCATGAGCCTGGACGCGGCATCGGCCAGGGCGCCCTCGGCCGCAGCACGTCCGGAAGTAGAAAAAAAATCTATGGCAGAGACCTCTTCAAATCTTTTCTTCAGCCGTGAAAATTGCGCCCTGGTCTTGGAGACACTCTCTCCGGCCGCGGATGATCCCTTGGAGAGGACACGGGTTAACGACCGGGCGTCTTCGACTATCTTTTTGTAGTCCTCGTTCCTGGCCGCCCGGAATATTTCCTTGATTTGATCGTCTGAGATCCCCTCCAGAAAAACCGCTTCCGACAGAAACGCCTCCCCGCCGCCCTCAATAATTTCCTTGAGAATCCAGCTCAGGTCCTCAAAGGTTTGGTCGGTTCTGGGGAGTACGTAGACCGACTGTTTGACCGCCACGGCTCCAACCTGCCGGAGTCTTCGCCAGATCTTGACACGGAAATAATCCGGCTTGGGTGGAATCTGGTGGATCAGCAGGATCCAGGGGGTCTCGGTTGCTTTTTCCATTATGATTCCTATACCAACTGTTAGATAATTATAGTAACAATTGAATCATCTGTCAAGCTTCTTTTGGTTTGAACAGCAGACGCAGGGAGGCTGAACCAATTTCCCGATACGGTTGAACTTATCCGCGAGGACCGCAGGCGTTGAGTCTATTCATCATTGATGCAAGTGTGGCCGCAAAATGGTTCGTTGAGGAGGAGCACAGCGAAGCCGCTCTTTCAGTCTTAGACAAGAACAACCAACTCCACGCGCCGGATTTCCTTCTGCTGGAGATGGACAGCATCATCTGCAAGTGGATCCGGCGCGGCGCCGTCAGCCCCCAGGAGGGAAGCGACGTAAGGGATGCCCTGCGCCAATACCCCATACAACGTCATCCGTTTATATCATTTCCGGATTCCGCTTTTGCGATTGCCAGCAGGACAGGAAAGAGCATCTATGACTGCCTGTACATTGCGCTTGCAGCCCTTCTTAAAGGGAGGATGGTAACGGCAGACCGCAAGCTCTATGACGTCCTAAAGAGCGGTCCGTTCAGGAAACACGTGGTCTGGGTTGCGGATATTAAATGAAATAAACCCACTGGCCTCCTCAGAACGGATTCTCGCCATGAATCCTCCGATCCTTCATGCCTGCCCGCAGGTCGGGGTATCAGGACCGACTCCCCGTTACTTGCAAAACTCTTGACAGATATTCATAAATGTCTATAATTTGGCGCATGAGAAATCGCCACGAAAAGATAAAACGCATACTGGAACTCGCTCACAATTCAGGAATCGTCACGACCGGAGAGGTGCGTTCCAAGGGGATTCACCACGAATACCTCAGACAACTGAGCGCAGAGGGGAAACTCGTGCGTGTCGGACGGGGGCTGTATAGCCTGCCGAATACCGATATCACTGCTCACCATGGACTGGCACAGGCAGGGAAGGCGGTCCCCAAGGGCGTGGTGTGCCTGCTCTCCGCGCTTCGCTTTCACGAGATCGGGACGCAGGCACCCCGCGAAGTGTGGATAGCCATCGACCGCAGGGCCGCCAGCCCGCGGGCCAACTCCCCCAAGATGCGGATTCTGCGCTTCTCCGGCAAGGCCCTCATGGAGGGCATCAACGAACACGTCATTGAAGGCGTGAAGGTGAGAATCTATAACCCGGCCAAGACGGTGGCAGATTGTTTCAAGTACAGGAACAAGATCGGGCTGGATGTTGCACTCGAGGCGCTCCGCGAGGTGATTCGCGGGAGCAAATGCACAACCGATGAACTTTGGCGGTATGCGAAAATCTGCCGTGTAACAAAGACCATGCGCCCCTACATGGAAGCGATCGTATGACCCAGGAGAAACCATCAAACCTCGCGGCCTCGGTTCGCCAGCGGCTGCTGAACATCATCCGGGAAACCGGGGACGACGCGAACCTGATCTGGACGCGCTATGCGAATGAACGGCTTCTCTACCGCCTGTCCGTATCGGAGCATGCCTGGGACTTTATCCTCAAGGGAGCCATGCTGTTCACGGCCTGGACAGGTCAGTCGTATAGGCCGACCGTTGATGTGGATTTTCTTGGCCATGGTGAGGACGGAAGCGAGCGGCTTGTGAAAGTGTTCCGCACCGTCTGCGCCGTTGACGTAGAACCGGATGGTCTGGAATTTAACGCCCATAGCGTGAAGGCTGCACCGATCCGCGAAGCGCAGGAATATCAGGGGCAGCGCGTCACGATGACGGCCTCTCTCGGCAAGGCCCGTATACCCATCCAGGTGGATGTGGGATTCGGTGACGTGGTCACTCCCAAGGCCGGGATAATCAGCTATCCCACGCTTCTGGACGTTCTCTCGCATCTGCGGGACTTCCTGCTCCCGCCACTGAGAGCAGCCTCCGGGACAGCGCCCGTCCCCTTCAACTGGAGCGCCGGTGGCCCTTGGGTGCCTGAAAAATCCGACATCACTCCGAGGTAAACGCCTGTTGAACTTATCCGAGAGGACCGCAGGTAGCGGCATCAAGGACTCGAAGGCGAGGATGCAAGCAATGGTTATCTTATTTTTTCAACTTGTCCCTGATCTTCTTTGCCTTTTTCGGCATGGCCTTGTAAAAGAATTCCATCTGTGCTTCAAGCCATTTCAACTTCAGATCCAAAGGTTTGTTCCTGTACGACCGGATATCTTCTTCGGTTTTATAATATAGGAGCGGTTCATCCCGGACAGTGTTGTCTCGATCTTTATTCATTTCCCCAACCCTCTAATATTTTTCTTAGATAGAAAATATCGGCTTTATCTTGCGGTCTGTTGGATGTCTCCTTCATGCGAATCAATTCTTCCATTGACAGGACCGGGATGACCGTATCCTCGTACTTCACTTGCTCTCTCTTCGGATATACTTCATCGAAGACGAAAGGGACTTTAACAAAAATATCCAGAAGGAAAAAAGGTTCGCCAGGATCATACAAGCTGAACACGGTCATACCCTTATCTGTGATCCAGGAGTTTCTTTTCTCTGCGTCCATGAGATCTTCTAAATGGATCGGCATTTTCGGCTTCAAACCGAGCTTCCTTGCGGTCTCGATGAACTTAGAGATATTCTCTTTGTCAAGTTTTAAGATAATGTCAATATCAGCGGTAGCCCTTTCTATGCCGTAGAGGTTTACAGCAATTCCACCTGCGACCATATATTCTATGGATGCCAGGTTAAGCGAAGAGAATAATTTCTTGAAGATATTCATTCCCCACTCACCCCACATTTCCCTTTGACGAAATATACAAGTTGTTCCGATAAGTGGTCAAGACAAAAAGTCGCTCTCAAAGCTTGGACTAAGCCGCTAATCCCGCGAGTGTCTTGTTGTCCGCAATGACATCGTGCGGAATAAGCAGATACGACCACGGTTTCCCGCCGTGCTTCCGCTCATGTTCGGTGGCATGGCCGCACCATTCCACCACCGCCGAGGGTGAGCAAGTCCTTCTCGTTGATGGCTTTCCTCACACATTGGCCAGCCTGTCGTAGATGGTCCACGTCATGGTCACATATGCAGCGACGGCCAAGTGCCTGGCCAATAAGAAATCCAAGGTCTGGCCGCCGAAGCGAACAAGGCTATTGTTGGACTCAACCGTGTTCCGTTCTTCTGCCACAGATCTAGCGACAGTAAGCGCTTGCTTACGGGCAGGCAACAGGTCCACGGTTGCCTGGAGGGGCTGGCTCAGCTTCTCGATCCGCTTCACCCACAGGCGGTAACAGTCCGGTGGCAAAGCACAAACCTGTGGATGGGAAAGCGCGAGACGCGGTAGTGCCTCTGCCCTGGCCAGTTCTGTCTCACCGTACCGAATCTGTTCTGCGAGGCTACTCATTCGCATCCTCCTCGGCCCTTCCCGTTTCCCGCAGAAAATCTTCTTTGGCACGTTGGAGCCTCCACTCG
>MNYV01000135.1 GCA_001873285.1 Nitrospirae bacterium CG2_30_53_67 | reverse complement strand
GCCAGGGGCTGGCGGGCGTGCGGCGGTTTGTGAAGGAGTGGAACGGCAAACTCTCCATCCGTTCGGGAACAGCAAAGCTCTCCATCATTCCCGAATGGGTCTGGGGCAAAGAGCGCGAACGCAATCTTGCCCCTTTCCCTGGCGCCCAGATCAACATCATGCTGCCGGAGGTATAGTCTATTCCTTTCAGAATTTTTAAGAGCCTCTTCCTACCCGATGTTTTTCTTTTCAAGTTATTTTCTTATGGGTTTCGTAAAATTCTTGTTGACAACCTCCCATGTTTATGCTTCAATTGAATCCATTGAATAAAGATAAAGAACTCTCTCACTTTGCAGATGAGGATGAGTGGGGACAGAAAGGAGTGACAGATGGGAAAAGATTGCGACAAAGATGCATTACGAACAAAATTCAATGAGAGAGTCGGAAAATTTGAGCAATATGCCGCCGACCCCGAACAGTTTAACAAAATATATAGCGAGCTCGGCTTCACTTACATCGACGACGGCTGTGACGGCTTCTGCCCCGAATGCGAGCAGATGATGACATGAGAGGTATATAAAGAATTGAAGGATGAGTGGGAAGAGATTTATTCATAATGAAACATCTACGAGACCCAAACAATTTAACACCGGATGAGATAGAGGCAATCGAGAAACAGAGTCTCAGGTCTCTCTATGCTGCCGCCTTTGATTTCGGTTATGACGCTTTCGACATTTTCAAGCAAAGTTCGGATGATCCAAAAGATATTGCGGAAGATATTACAAGGGAAATGTTGGATCGGCTTGGCGGCTATCAAGTTCAGCAAAGGATTCTTGGCAATGTTGATTACCGCAAAGCGAGATACATTATCTTGCCGGAGTTCTCGGCTCGACAGGCTCTTTTCGTTGATAGCAAGGCCGAGAAAAATAGTAGTAGTGCGACCATGCAGATGTCACAGTTGGCGTTAGCCATTCGCCAAGTAAGAAGTGGCCGAGAGGTGGAGCAAAGAGGCGATTTGCCGGTCGTATCCGTACATGGTGGGCAAGCATTCATTACAACGACGTTACTGGCCCATTATCATTATGAAGACGAGCATGAAAACTACAGGCTTAAGCAACTAACACTTGCGGCAATCCCGAGTGGCATTCTCCAAGACCGCTATAATCCAAATGCCCATGATACAATATGGATCGCGGGACGCAACGCTCCTTCGCGTGGAGAAGAGTTCCGCGTTCGACTCAGCTTCCATCGCCTTAAACTGAAGGCTGTCTGGCGTGTCCAGACAGTTGAGTATAATTCAGAAGATCGTACCATTAACTCCAAATGGGATGGGTGAGGTGTGTATGAAATATGAACCCGATAACATTTATGAGGGGGATGCTAGAAATCTTGCTGAACATATTGATGCTAATACAGTAGCACTCAGTGTATGGTCGCCCCCCTATCATGTTGGAAAAGCTTACGAACGTGATATGTCCTTTTTTGATTGGAAAAACCTATTACGTCGCACGATTGAAGCTCATTCAATTATTCTGAAACCGGGAGCGTTTCTCGCTATCAATATCGCGGATATACTTTGTTTTAAAGATCCGGATATGCCGAGAATAATGGCTGAAAATATATCGCGCAGAAAACGGAACGATATAACACGTGAGAAGGTGCTTGAGGTATGGTCCAGGCATCCGGGTTTCAATCGTAAGCAAATTGCCGCAATACTTGGCTGCAGCGAGCAAACGGTCGACCGGAGAATGAAGGGTAACAACATCCGAGGTGGGAAGTATGAAACACAGACCCGAGTCAAGCTCGTCGGCGGCATGATCGAACAGTACGCCTTAGACTGTGGACTCTATCTATATGACCGTAGAGCCTGGGTCAAAGATGCCGCGTGGGAAAATTCTCGCTGGCACACCATGAGTTACAGAGCAGTTGACGAGTTCGAGTACATATACATATTTTGGAAACCGGGGCATACAAAGGTCGATAAGGATCGCTTAACAGACGATGAATGGACGACATGGGGTTCGCGTGGGGTATGGTATATACCTTCAGTGCGCGCAAACGATGATCATGAAGCCAAGTTTCCGCTTGAATTGCCGCGACGGGTAATACGGTTGCTCACTGATCCTGGCGACTTGGTTCTGGATTGCTTCGTAGGGAGCGGGACATCGGCAACCGCCGCGATTCGTGAGAATCGTCGATTTATTGGAGTTGATGTTTGTCCCTCATCTGTTGATTTAGCAAAGAGAGCGCTCACGCTTGCTCTTATGAAGGGCAAACAAGAGAATCTCGATTTATTTCAGTTAACGCGAAAAAGCAGTGAAGCAGCCCCCAACAAGCCGATCAAGACGGACGTGGCATGAAGCCGTCATGCTGTTTGGCGCGCAGCTTCCGGAATTATCCTTAGTGGGACCCGAAGGGCAGAAACCCACGGGGTTTCCTGAGGGTTTCTACAAATGAACGGTAAAAAGTACGTATCAAGAGCACGAATTAGATTTGAGGCGACAAGCTGGGATGTTTATCATCTGTTTGACATCTGTGATGAATTGGTGGGTAGTGACCTGACTACGAAAAAGGCAGAAAACGTTGCTATGAAAAAAAGAACCAAGAAGAGATAGGGCGATTTTTAAATTGTAAGAGTTAGGATCTTCCCTCCAAGTTCTGGGGTTAAGTATTGGCGGTCTGTCGCCTCTTCGGTTACGATGTTTGTCCACTCAAATCCCTAACCAAAGGAGGATGACATGATGGATGACTGGAGAACGGTTTCCGAATTCTCTGGTCGTATTACTTGGTTGTAGTTGATTTTCCAAAACAGTCATATTGCGTTGCAGCGGAGGAAAAGGAAAGGAATGGATGATGTATTTATCAATGAAGATGGCGTTATTTGTTATATGATGCCGGAGCCATGTATAGCAGAATATGTAGTTGTGTGGGTCAAACAAGGAGTAGCAGTCGAAGTAAATCATTTTGGTTCACTTGAGGAAGCTACGAGAGTTTTCGAAGAAATTGCCTCTGACTGTGGCTATGAACCTGGGGGCATAAACAAATCAGGCAAGCACGATGTCTCGATATGGGAGTGGACGGAAGACAGATACGAAAAGATATATGGCTATTAAAGCAGAGGTAAAAAATATGTCTCCCAAAAACACCATTATCATCGGTGACGGCCGCAGAATGCAAGAGCTGAAAGAAGTGAGCATACATCTTGTCATCACATCGCCTCCGTATTGGCAACTGAAGGACTACGGTAACGGAAGTCAGATCGGATTCAACGACAGTTATGAGGACTATATCAACAATCTTAAGTTCTCGATGATTCCCTCTGCGTTCGGTGAAAAAGGTAGCAATGCATCATAAAAATACCGAAAGAACTTAAACAGAACAGAAAGGCATACTATGCGAGAACAAGCAGCAACCATAGTCATAGATGCCGTTGATCGGGAATTAGCGGATTACCTTCGAGGCTCATCAGTACGCCCGTTATTTATCTGCGGCAATGCACTGGAAGTGCTTAGAGCCTTCCCTGCGGAATCAGTTGATTGCTGCATGACGAGTCCGCCTTATTGGGGTCAGAGGCAGTACGCCGTCACTGGTATCGGTCTTGAGGACGACTATAAGAATTATATCCTTCAACTATCAGCGGTATTTTTTGAACTTAAGCGCGTTCTGAAAAACACGGGGTCTTTTTGGCTGAACATCGGAGATACTTATCAGAACAAACGTCTGTTAGGCATTCCCTGGAGAGTAGCCTTTGAGCTCACCGACAGACAAGGTTGGGTTCTCCGGAATGATGTGATATGGAACAAGGTAAAGGGCGGGCCGGACAATGCTCTCGACAAGCTCGGGAATGTCCATGAATATGTTTTTCATTTTGTCAAGTCGCCGAAGGGATACTATTACGATGTTGATGCTATTCGATCAAACCCGAAAAAAAGTAAAGTAGTGAACGGCGCCATTGTATCCGCGACAGGCGTAAGCGGTGTGAGATACAAGCGGCAAATAGAACTATCTTCCGCACTGACGCCGCAGGAGAAGAAAAACGCGCTTCTTGCGCTGAACTCTCTGCTTGACGATATGAGAAAGGGGAAGGTCGCGGATTTTCGGATGATCATCAGAGGACAACAGCGCACAACGCACTCGAATTCCGAAAAGGTGTCTGGGAGGGCCAGAGAACTGTCCGAAAAAGGATTTTATTTTCTGAGATATCACCCTCAAGGCAGCAAACCGAGAGATGTATGGGATATCCTCCCCGAGGACACCCAGCAACGTGACGAGCACTTTGCCGCTTATCCTGAAGACCTTTGCAAGATTCCCATTCTGGCTACTTGTCCCGGGAACGGCGTTGCGCTTGATCCCTTTTGTGGAACCGGAACAACGATGCTCGCGGCGCTGCGACTTGGCAGAAAATCAATAGGCATCGACTTATCCCAAGAGTACCTACGCATTGCGGAGCGCAGATGTCACATCCTTCTATAGGACCAATATCCGATGAATGAAAACAAAGTGCTTGAGCTATTCGGTTACCCGACTAAGAAGATAAAGGGCGTTAAATGGGAACAGATTATTAAGAGACAGTGGTGCCCGTTCACTAACACGCGCTGCTTCAAGGTTCGTAAAAGCCAGCCAGCCATTTCAATTGGAACCTGCTCGGTTAGATACGGACAAGATGCGAAAAAAATAATCATCTGCCCAAACCGACTGTTGGAGCGCAAACAAGTTTTTACAGACTGCGTTCATTTGCTGACGCTGCACGAGCCGGGAAACGAATTCCATGTGATCCCGGAAGTGTCGATACCAGGCGGCAGCGTGGACTACTTCCTGATTTCCGCTAAAGCCGGCAAGGTAAAAGACTTCGTCGCGATAGAGTTCCAGACTTTGGATACTACGGGAACGGTTTGGCCGGAGCGACAACGGGTTCTCAAATCTCTCGGGTTGCCGATTCGTGCCGCCGACATAAAATCAATGAAGGGTTTTGACATGAAAGAGAGCATACATCTTGTCATCACATCGCCTCCGTATTGGCATCTGAAGGACTACGGCAACGGAAATCAAATCGGGTTCAACGATAATTACGAAGACTACATCAATAACCTGAACCTTATCTGGAAGGAGTGCTGCCGGGTACTGCACAAGGGCTGCCGTCTCTGCGTGAACATCGGCGACCAGTTTGCGCGCTCGGTCTATTACGGGAGATACAAGATCATACCCATAAGAGAAGAGATCATCAAGTTCTGTGAGACCATCGGGTTCGATCAGGTGGGTGTTTGGTCATGAATGAGTCACTTGTTCAATGGACGTTGCTGAATAATTTGGACTATCTTTCAGATGCGCTGAATTTTAAAATAGCGGTCAAGAGGGGGGAACAGGTTTCAACCGACTTTGGTAGGATAGATTTTATCCTGGAAGATATTAAAAGAAATCAGTTGATTGTAGAACTCGAAACACTTTTGGAAGAAAAGGCCAAAATAGATTATTGCTTCGATCAAGTCTTAAATTATAAGAACGTCAACTTTGTAAAGAATACGGAATATTGCATGATTTACGCTATTGAGGCCGAAAAGAACATTAGGCAGAAGATTGATTCTTTCGGATTGGCAAATGACGTATTGGTTCGGACTTATTCTTTAAATGAAGTAAAGAATCTTTATACATCTACAGTTGATCGTTTAAGTCTGAGCTTCGGCTTGGCCCTGCCCAAGCCATCCAACTATACCATCTGTTATTTAAGATGGCTCAATAAAATTCTTAAGCCTTTCTATGATTATTCTAAAGAGATTCTTAATTCGAAAGAATTGGCAAAATATTTCACTTCACCCCAAACGACAAATTTCAGGTGCTATTTGAGACTTGCGCTGGATTTTGAAATGATAGAAGCGCGGAATGATTTGATTGTTTTGACCCAGAATGGCAAAGACTATATTGCCAATTTTAATCCTGATATAGACTTGGCCTCGAACCTGTGGTGCATGGAATTAGGACTGGTAGATAGGATTAAGTCGAGTTTAAGCTATGATAGAGTTTTTCTTACTCCATTGGGAATAGAAATCAACAACATATTCAGTCTCGATTTACAGATTAAGAAGAGTAAGCTTAATCTAAACTTTAAATATTTGGAATGAGTCGTGAATCTTGATTTACGAAAAGGACCACTAAGCGAGGAGTCTTGGAATGTTGTTCGAAACCCCCGACGATATTTATAAGTCCTACAAGAAATTCCGGCGGAAGCAGGAATACAGGCGGGCCTACCGGTGCATGGAGAAGCTCCTGGATCAATTTGCCGATGATGAGCTGACGCGTGAGATGGTCGATTTCTGCGTTTTCGAGTGGAAGAACTACGAACTCGGAAAACGCTGGCTGAACAAGCTCGTGAAGGCCGGCCCGTTGTGGTCCGATGTGTGGCTGTTCGGTCGTCTGGAGGCGGAGCTGGGGAATCTCGATCAGGCAAGGGTGCATCTGAATAGAGCCAGGGCATTGCAGAAGATTCAGCCGGGCAGACGCGCGGATCGAAGTCCCAAGCGGGCACTGTCCGATCTGGATGCCTTTATACGATACAAGGAGCATGAGACGGCAAGCAAACATGCGTCTCGGTTCTCGAACCTAAGCATCCATCCGGAAAAGCAGGAATCGGAGCGGACGCCGGAATCTCGGACCGCTGGGCCGGGCAGAGAACCGGGAGAAAAAGGAACAGGCGGAAGCCCTGCCGCAGGACGGGAAGCGCGCAAGGCCTCTGCTCCCACGTCCGCGCCGCCGGCGGTCACTCCTCTTCCGGCATATTCCGTCCCGGTCAGAATCGAGCCTTTGCGGGAAGATCTCATATCGTCCTTCGTCACATCGGGCCGGTCTTCCCTCAAAGAGATCCTCCTCTACATTGATTACGCCTATCTCACGGTCCAGAGCGGGTTCGATGACCTTTTATGTTTGAGCGCGATGGTGTCGGTTGAAAAGTACTGGTACCAGATCGAGACCGCCAAGAAGGTGCTCAAACAGTTTCACGGGCGGGCGCTCTTGTGCGACGAGGTGGGGCTGGGCAAGACCATTGAGGCCGGGATGATCATCAAAGAATACCTGATGCGGGGAATGGCAAGAAACGTCCTCGTTCTCACACCGGCGCCGCTGGTCTCGCAGTGGAAGGAGGAGATGCAGGCCAAGTTCGGCCTCGAGTTTGTGACCACGGATGACGGCGCATTCGCAGAAGACCCGGATGGCTTCTGGAAGAAGCGGCTGATCATCGCCTCGCTGAATACGGCCAAGAGCGCCAAGAACATGCCGCGGGCTGCGGAGCCGTTTTACGATCTCGTGGTCGTGGATGAGGCGCATCACCTTCGGAACCGTTCTACGCTTTCTTGGAAGCTGGTGAACAAGCTTCAGAAGAAATTCATCCTGCTGCTCACGGCCACGCCGGTTCAGAACCATCTCATCGAGTTGTTCAATCTGATTACCATACTCAAGCCCGGACAGTTCAAGACGGAGAAGCAATTTAAGGCGGAATATCTCCGGAAGGGGAACCTCAAGGACACGGCGGACAAGGACCGGCTGCGGGAGCTCCTGCGCGACGTCATGATCAGAAACACCCGGAGCGCCATTGACCTCAAGCTCCCGAAACGGTTCGCTGCGACCATCCGGGTGGAACCTTCGGAAATAGAGAAGGACGTCTATGCTCGTCTTGACGGGTTCCTGAGAAGACAGGATTTTAAAAAACAGACGATCTATCTTTTGCTGCGGGAGGCGGGAAGCAGCTTCTTTGCCCTGAAGCAGACGCTTCTGGCCATGAACGGGAGAATCGGCGCAGAGGATATTCTGGAGGGCATTGACGGTCTTGGGGAGATCGGCAAGGGGCGGGCGCTGATGGAGATCCTCGCAAAAAATCCGGGCGAAAAGAAGGTCATCTTTACCCAGTTCATCAAAAGCATGGATTACATTGCCGATCTTCTCGACCGTCATGATATCCCCTCGGTGATGTTCCGAGGAGACCTGCCTTCCAAGGCAAAGGACGCCGCGATCGAGGCGTTCAAAAACGACGTTCCGGTCCTCATCTCCACGGAGTCAGGGGGTGAAGGGAGGAATCTGCAGTTTTGCAACACCATCATCAACTTCGACCTCCCCTGGAACCCCATGCGCATCGAACAGCGTATCGGACGGCTCCACCGGATCGGCCAGACCCGGGACGTCTTCATTTTCAACCTGTCTGTCAAGGAGACCATTGAGGACTACATCATCGAGATCCTGGACTCGAAGATCAACATGTTCGAGATGGTCATCGGCGAGATCGAGCCGATCCTGGGCCACCTAAAAGAGGAGAGGGATTTTGAGGAGATCATTCTGGATCTCTGGTCGAAGACTGCTGGGACATCCGGGCTTCAGGATGGATTCGCGCGTTTGGGAAAGGATCTTATCAAGGCCAAAGAGGAGTACTTGACGGCTAAGACTGCGGAGAGCGAGATATTCGGCGAGGATTATGAGATGTAGCAAGGTCGGAGGTCCGGGTTCAGAGCGGGAAGTCAAAAGGGAACACAGCCGGGAGAGGGGACGCATGTACAAGTCGCTGCCTGACGTCATAGCCGAGATACTTTCGTATCACGGCGCGATTGTGGACAAGGCAGGGGATGACTGCCTTGATGCCGTTGTCCCGCCGGAAATCACGGCGGTGCTGGGCGTGCCTGAGTACACGAGGCTCGGATTCTCGTACGGCAGCGCATGCGGGTCGGCAGTTCCTGCGACCTATGATTCGGAGTTTTTCAGCTCCGTGAACAAGCTGTTTGCCGGAAGAGTGAGGGTGGCCTCGGCCCGGCTGGATGCCGCGCTTCCGAATGTCGGGAAAACGGCGCGGCTCATTGGAAAAAGGGTCGTTTTTCAAAACGCCGTCTTTCGCATGGACAAGGTGGAGATCACCGGCGTTTCGTATCTGCTCGTCCTTCTGAAGTTTGCTGCCTTGTCCGACGAAAAGCACGAGGGCATTGTGCCGGTCCTGGTAAACGGCATGAATAGTGCGACGATGACCGTAGAGGGCGGGATGAGGGATCTCACGGCAAACCTGTTTGAGCCCTATGCGGAGGGCGGCGATACCGAACGACCGCCGCAGAAATCCGATCTTCCGGAAGAGGCGTTCCGGTCGGCGTGCATCGCCGGCGCGCATATCGTGCAGGAGCGCCAGGGGGAGTTCATCAGGAGTCTTGAACGGAGGCTCAACCGGGACGTAAAGCGCGTCTTTGAATATTATCAGGCTCTCAGAGACGAAATCGAACGGAAGATCGGACGCAGAAACGGCGGTGTCACGGGCAGCCTGGCGGATAAACTGAATGTGATCGATATGGAGCGGCAAGGAAAGATCCAGGATCTGATCACCAAGTACGCCCTGAACATTCGGATCGAGCCCATTGCGGCGGTCACCATTGACACGCGGGCGCCTGTGTTCCGGATTACCGTCAAGCGGCGGCTTGCGGAAAGGGGTTTCCCGCTTACTTATAATCCGCTCTCGGGCGGATTGGACCCGCTGCCGTGCGAATCGTGCTTTCATCCACGCGGCGGCTATTTTGTCTGCGACGACAGACTGCACATCGTTTGTGGAAGATGTTTTGCCGCGTGTTTGTCCTGCGGCCGGCCATATTGCAGGGCCTGTCATCAGGAGACCTGCCCGAAGTGCAAAAGGAAGAATCGACATGAAATACGATCTTTATAAATTCTTAAAACAAGAACTCAAGAATGGCTCAAACGATCTTGTGACCCGGCCGTCGGGAGAGAAGATCCGGGAACGGATCGAGAGGGACCTTGGGAACGAGCCGGATGGAACCGTGGTCGCACTCGATTTTTCGAAGATCGGGGTGATTGATTTTTCCTGTGCCGATGAGATTGTGGCCAAGCTTGTCTCGCGCCTGCTCTCCGGCGAGTACGGGGATAAATATATTCTTCTCACCGGTCTGAATGAGAATCAGAAAGAGAACATTGAAGTCGCTCTGGAACGAAAAGAGCTTGCCGTTATGGCGGAGACGCGGGATGGAGAGAAAGTCCTGACCGGCAGCCTGAATAATTACCTCAAAGAGACCCTGGATTTTATAAAGGGCAAGAAGAGGATCAACTCCAACGATCTCTCCGGCGCTCTGAAGATTCCTGCCAATACCAGCGGCACGAGACTTCTCAATCTTCATAAGAAACGTCTTGTCAAACGGACCGAAGAGATGAGAGACGGAGGGAGGATCTGGGTTTATGAGCGATTATAATATCCTGAATCTTTTCGTCTATCACTTTCCGGTGTCCGGAGTCACGACCTCGCTTCTGCTCCCTCCTGCAGTGGCTTTTGTCATCTCCTTCTTTGCTTCCATGGGCGGGGTTTCCGGGGCATTTCTGATTCTCCCTTTCCAGATGAGTGTTCTGCATTTTGTCAGTCCGGCCGTGAGCGCCACCAATTTCGTCTTCAACATTGTGGCCATCCCCAGCGGTGTCTACCGGTATATCAAAGAGGGGCGCATGGTCTGGCCGCTGACCTGGACAATTATCTTAGGGACGCTTCCGGGGATTGTCATCGGGTATTACCTCCGGGTTTATTTCCTCCCGGACCCGAGAGGTTTCAAGTTCTTTGTGGGATGTGTCCTTTTGTATCTGGCCGTCAGGCTTCTCTATCAGGTAATTGCCAAAGGGATATCTCCAAAAAATCCGAATCATCCCATGGGAGTGAATGGAAACCTCAACGGGTCCATGGTCGGCAACATCTCCATATCCTGGAAAAAGACCGAATATGAATTTCAGGGAAGAAGATATTCCTTCGGGACACAGGCCATGTTTCTTCTCGCCTTTGTGGTCGGGATCATCGGCGGGACCTACGGCGTGGGCGGCGGGGCCATCATCGCCCCCTTCTGCGTCGCAGTTTTCCACCTGCCGGTCTATACCGTGGCGGGCGCGTCACTCATGGGAACGTTCCTCTCCTCCATTGCCGGGGTCGGCTTTTACAGTATCCTCCCGGGGCCTCAGGGTCTCTCCACCTCGCCGGACTGGCTCCTCGGCGCGCTTTTCGGCGCGGGCGGTCTGGCCGGGATGTACCTGGGGGCGCGGCTACAGAAGCATATGCCCGACAGGTTCATCAAGGGGCTGATCGGGGCCGCAACGCTTTTTGTGGCACAGGGGTACATCCGGCAGTTTTTTGCCTGATAAGTTTATTGCCAAGCCGATTTCAAGATGATATGATGAAAACCTTCATGGAGGGGGAGGTCTTTGATGCGAAGGATGAACGGACGCGCCTTTATGGGATCGGGTATAAAATGAAGCAGTATCTTTGGGCCGTCTGTCTTGTGTTTTTTTTATTCCTGATTGCTCCTCCGGGGTGGGCGGGTGAGGAAAAAAGCTTGTCCTCGACTCCGATCGGGGATGAGAAGCAGGAAATCAGTTTTGCCATCTCGGCTATGATTTCCCCGGAGAAGACGTTTTCCTATTATCAGGATTTCCTGGACTATCTATCCAAGAAGTTCGGTCAACGGGTCGTCCTGAAACAGAGACGGACCTATCAGGAGGTGAACGATCTTCTTGAGTTGGGCGCCGTGGACTACGCCTTTATCTGTACGGGAGCCTACCTCCGAGCGGAACAGAATTTCAAGCTCCCTGTGGCGGCTATCCCCATTATTTATGGAAAGGATACCTATCAATCCTATATCATCGTTGCCAAAGAGAGCCCCATCAAGACCTTCGATGATCTTAGGGGGAGGATCTTCGCCTATACCGATGATCTCTCCAATACCGGCGCCCTCTACCCTGAATATCTGATCCGCAAAGAGGGGGCCATACCGGAGCAGTTTTTCTCTTATTTTTTTTACACCCATAGTCATGACAAATCCATTGAAGCCGTGGCGCGTGGGATCGCGGACGGGGCGGCCGTGGACAGCCTGGTTTACGACTCTCTCAAGGAGAGAAATGACCTTAGCGTGGAGAAGACGCGTGTGATTCTTTCCTCCCAGCCTTTCGGCATGCCGCCGGTGGTGGTCTCTCCAAAGACCGCCAAGCCGTTCAGGGAGAGGTTTCAGGCGATCCTGTTCGGCATGGACCAGGATCCCGAAGGGAAGAAGATCTTGAAAAATCTCAAGATAGACCGGTTTGTGGAGCCTTCCGCTGGTCTCTATGATTCGGTCCGGGAGATGGAAAATTTTCTAAAGGCCTCCAGGAAGACATCATGGCTGCCGGACAGGTGAAATGACGGACCATGGAATCAGTTGCGCGTTTCAAAACACGATGGTACTTAAGTCTCGCCTTCAAGGTGTCGGTGACCAGCATCCTCCTGATTCTTTTCCTGATCTTCGTTCTGAGTTTATTTTTTTTCAATCATATCGAGAAGGAATCCGAGGCGGAGCTTAGAAAACGCGGCGTCTATCTTGCCAGGGCTCTCTCGCACCAGGCCGTGGAGCCCCTCCTCTACGAGGATCTGTTCGCCCTCTACAGGCTCCTCGATGTCTTTAAAATAAAAAAAGAAGAGAAGGCGCCGGAATCCGAGGAGGGCATTGTGGAATATGCCGCCGTTTACGGCCGTGAAGAAAAACTCCTGGCCTTTGTGGGCAAGGATCTATACCGGAAAGAGCTTGAAGATCCGTCAGGATTTGATTGGTCGGGCAAAGAAGCGCTGATCCTCCCGAAGACCTCGATCATTTTTGAGGTCATCACCCCGATCGTGGTCAACACCATGCAGGTCGGATACGTGCGGATCGGGATCACCCGGGCGTACCATCTCAAGCAGGTTCGGTCCCTTAAAAGAGAGTTATGGGGGATGGCGGCCTTTTTGACTATGCTGGGGGTCCTGGTCAGCCTCTTGATGACCCGGCGGTACATCCTTCCTCTCCTGCATGTGATCCGGGGCGCGAAGAATATCGGAAAGGGGAAATGGGGGACTCAGATCCAGGTGAAGGGCCGGGACGAGACCGCCGAACTGGCCGGGACCTTCAACGAAATGTCCGTAAAACTCAAGGAGGCCTTTGAACGGGTGCAACGGACACAGGAGAAACTGATCCGGAGCGAGAAACTAAACGCCATAGGAAAATTTTCGGCCAACCTGGCCCATGAGCTGAAGAACCCCCTTACCTCCATCAAACTCTGCATCCAGGCCATGAATGAGCCCGGTTCGTCCGGCGTGCTGGACATGGAGGAACGGGAAATGGTATTGAACGATGTTCAGAGAATGGATGAGATCATCAGCCGTTTCCTTGTCTATGCGGCCCCTCCCAGGATCCATCTCAGTCCCGTGGACATCAACGCATTCCTCGAAGAGGTGACAGGCAAATACCGCCCCAGGATGGAGACGGCCCGTATCCGCCTGAAATTTTTCCCGGCTGTAGACCTTCCCCTGGTCTTTGTGGATCGGCGGAAGATGGAGGAAGCCGTGGGGAATCTCTGCCTGAATGCCATTCAGGCCATGCCCGATGGCGGGGAGATCCGAATTCGGACCTCGATAAACGGTTCCGAGGAGGATGTGGAGATTGATATCGAGGATACCGGAGAGGGCATAGATGAAACGATTCGGGAACATCTTTTTGAGCCCTTTTATACCACCCGGAAGAAGGGCACGGGGCTGGGGTTATCCATCGTGTATCAAATCATTCAGGAACACGGGGGAGAGATTTCGCTCAAGGACAAAAAGGAGAAGGGGACGATCTTCTCCATTCTACTTCCGGTTTAACGATGAGTGACTATGGATAGGATACTGATTGTTGATGATGAGCCGGGTGTCAGGCACTTTCTGAAAAAGATCTTTTTCAGGGAGTATGAGATCTTCACGGCCGAGGATGGAGAGCAGGCCGTGGAGAGGGTCCGGGACTCGGCCCCGGATCTGATCCTCCTGGATCTGAAACTGCCGGGCATGGACGGCCTGGAGACCCTGAAACAGATCAGGGAATTCAAGCCGGATCTTCCCGTGGTCCTGATTACGGCCTTCGGCGACACGGACAAGGCCATTTTATCCATTGAGGCCGGGGCCTTTGACTATCTCACCAAGCCCCTGGACATCGCCGCCGTGCGCCAGGTTATCGAGCGGGCGCTCAAGGCCGGCCGCCTGATGAAAAGCTCCGGGATCGAGCGGGTCTCCGAGGATGACCGGCTTACAGAAGAGCGGCTTATCGGAAACAGCTCCTTGATGGTGGAGATCTATAAACTCATCGGACAAGTGGCCAAGTCCGATATCACCGTCCTGATCCTTGGAGAGTCCGGGACCGGCAAGGACCTGATCGCGAGGACCCTGCACCGGTACAGTCTCCGCACGGAGAGGCCTTTCGTGGCTGTGAACTGTGCAGCAATTCCGGAGAACCTGCTGGAGAGTGAACTCTTCGGATATGAGAAAGGCACATTCACCGGCGCAGACAGCACGGGAAAACCGGGGAAGTTTGAGCAGGCCGCAGGGGGGACTCTTTTTCTTGATGAGATCGGAGACATGTCACTTGCCACCCAGTCCAAGGTTCTGCGCGTGCTGCAGGATGGAAGCTTTCAGCGGCTGGGCGGCACAGAGACCCTTCATTCGGACGCGCGGATCCTGGCCGCGACCAACAAGCATCTGGAGAAACATATAAAGGAGGGCCGGTTCCGGCAGGACTTGTTTCACCGGCTGAACGTGGTGGCCGTTCGTGTCCCTCCGCTTCGAGACCATAGGGATGATATGCCGGCTTTTCTGGAATATTTCATTCAGCGGTTTAATGCCGCCCTCGGCCTCAGGATTCAGGGGTTTGAGACCGGACTGGTCGAGTATCTGCAGAGCTACGACTGGCCCGGAAACGTCCGCGAGCTGGAGAACACCATGAAGAAGGCCATGGTCATGTGCAAATACGACTACCTCTCCCTGGACCTCTTCAAGGAAGAGATCCCCATGCATATCCATGGGGAAGGGGATTTCCTCAAGGGGTTCTCCTTCATGGTCGAGAATGCCCTCAATCGCTGCATGGATTGCTCACGGGCGCCTTATGAAACCATCATCGGGAACGTGGAAAAGATTCTGATCCGGAAGGCCATGGAGATCTCACAAGGGAATCAGGTTCAGGCGGCCAAACTTCTCGGGATCACGAGGACCACGCTCAGGAAGAAGATCAGTGATTTCGAGATCTGAAAAAGGAGGCGGCATGTCCACATTACGTTCATTTTCCGAGATGCTGTTTTGTATCTGCCTGATTCTGCCGGCATCCGCAGAGGGGAATTCCTGCATCGCTTGCCACGCGACCCTGCCGCAGAACAAAGTCGAAGGTAAGGCTTTTTATAACTGGAAGGACTCGGTGCACGACAAGGCCGGTGTGACCTGCGACCGTTGTCATGGAGGGAACCCGGCTGATATCCGACTCGATAAGGCCCATGCCGGCGTATTGCGCCCGGCCGATCCGAGAAGCCGGGTCCATGGCTCCAACATACCCGGTCTCTGCGGCGAATGCCATCAGCCGCAGTGGAAGGAATTTACCCGGAGCAGGCATTACAAGGCCCTCCTATCCGGTAACGTAGAAGTGCCCGGGCCGACCTGCATCACCTGCCACGGCTCCATGCATACCGCCATCCTCTCCCCGGAAAACGTGGCCGACGCCTGCCGCCGTTGTCACAACACGAAGAGCGGCCTTTCTTCCAGCGTGCCGGAGGAGGCCCACGCCACACTCGACCTGATCTTCTATGCCAAGAACACGGTCAAATGGAGCGGAGAGTTTGTCACCCTTGCCAGGAAAAAAGGGTATCCCGTGACTGACGCGGCCGCAGCGCTTAAGGATGCAGAGGAGAAGTTTAGGCTCGCAGAAATCAAATGGCACTCCTTTGATTTTCATGAAATACTGAAACTGGTGGACGAGTCCTATGAATCGGCCAAGAAAGCTAAGCGTCTTGCGGACCAGGAGGTCATCAATGGCGAACTCAAGAATATCTCCCAGGAAAAACAAGGGAAATAGGCAAAGGATATATACATACATAGGCCGTTCAATGCGCATAAACTTTACAGGAACAGGGCGGCCTTCTGTATACAAACTGTACATTTTTCAATGTCATATCGTCAGTGCGCTATAAGTCTTCTTCTCTCAAGTTGTTGATTCCTTTCTAAAGTTTTCCTAAAAAATCAGAGCAGGCTGTTTTGGCATGAAATCTGCACTGTCCAACGATGATGTTATTGCGTTTTGTTCGCGGTCTGAACCTGAGAAGCGGATCACAAAGCAATTCATCAGGTAATTTTCCGATCTGTTTCATCTTAAAAGTCGGTCCATAT
This sequence comes from Nitrospirae bacterium CG2_30_53_67, assembly GCA_001873285.1. NCBI lineage: Bacteria > Pseudomonadati > Nitrospirota > Nitrospirae bacterium CG2_30_53_67. The sequence goes on along the minus strand of MNYV01000135.1, from coordinate 8,779 downwards.
AAACTGTAAATAAAAAGATTTTCAAAAGTTTCAAAACATTTCCCGGTATGCGATCCATGTTCAGTCATTCAAGATAAGGGGGGCGAAATGAAAAAAAGCAGCGGGTATGTCTTTATTCTCCTTCTGGATATTTTATTGATCCTGTTTTTTGTGCTGGCCGTTCAATTCACGCTTGAAAGGCCGGCCATGTCCGCGGACAAACCCATGGCGAGGACCGTGTGGAACCAGGTGGAGGGGGCCTCGGCCGTGGGTGCGGAACAGTGCGCTTCGTGCCATGAGAAGATGAAGACGCTTGCCTCCCATCAGAATTGTGAAGGCTGCCACGGACTCGGGAGCAGGCATGTGGAAAATCCCGGAAGGGAGACCATCTCCTTCCCGTCGCCGGAGATCTGCCTCTCCTGCCATCAGAAACAAAACAGCAAGCTGACCGGATGGCACACGAGCAGCCATAAGAAGGCGGGGCTCGCCTGTTTTGACTGCCATGCACCGCACGGAGACGACCCGGCGCTGGTCAAGAGCGACCGGCTCCGGAATTCCCGCATCACCGAAAAATGCGTGACCTGCCATACGGAAAAGAAGGCCCAGATGAACATGCCTTATCATCATCCCATGAGGGAAGGGGTCATGGCCTGCACCGACTGCCACAATCCCCATGAAGATAAGGCCTTGGCCTTGGTCGGGATGAGCGAACGGTGCGGAGGCTGTCACCAGGAACAGCAGGGCCCATGGACCTATGAACATGCGCCGGTCACCGAGGACTGCACCATCTGCCACAATCCGCACGGGACCGTGAATCCGGGTCTTTTGAAAGTGGCGGAACCTTTTGCCTGTATACGCTGCCACAGTCTCGCCGCCGCCAAGCACGGGACTTCGGCTACGGGCGCGGCCACGCCTGCGGCATCCATCTACAGGAAATGCACGGGGTGCCACGGCGCCCAGCACGGGACGCATCAGGACCGGCATCTGAGGTATTAATTATGGATCATCTCAAAAGAGTGGGTGAAAACATCAGGGGTCAAGGGGTCAAGGATTCCAGGGGTCAAGTGAAGTGCTCAAAACATAAGGGGCCGAGGGTCCTATTCGCGTAACCCTTTTTACCCACTAAATGGGAGAAGAACCTTTATTAAATATACTCTCGATTTCAAGAAAGGGGGTTCATAGATGAACAAGGAATGGAATCAATGGATGAATCGCTTGATGAGTGGAACCCGGAGGGCCTTGGTCCTGCTTTTTGTCATGAGACTCTTCTCTATCCCTGTTTATGCAGCGGACATCGGTAAGTACGAAGCTCAGGGGAGTGTCACGGTGGACGATCAGTACTATGACCGGAACGGGGATACGAGCACGTCCGGTTTCCTGAGCCGTTACCAGTATTATCCCGAAGAAGAAAAATACAACCGGCTCAATGTCCCGAACCTTGATCTCATGATCCGGAAAAACGGAGCCGAATATCCTTCCTTCCATCTCCAGCGCTTTGCCCCCTGGCTCAAAAATGACCGGATGCTCCTGGCCGTGGATCCGGCGGAAGGGGTAAAGATTGATCTCGATTACATGCGCTACCGAAAGAACATGGATGAGTATGCCCCGATCACCACAGGTCTTGCGGGGAGCAACTACACGGCTCAGTTCAACAATGACGCTTCCACATCCGAGTTTTTTGTGGAGCGGAGCAAGACCGATCTTTCCATGATGCTGAATTCCAGTGTCTGGGGAGGGACCGAGGGGGGTCTTCTCAATTCCGTGAATGTCTGGGTCAACAACGAGGACAAGCGGGGCCGGAAGTTCCTGACCTATATTCTGGATGGGAGCGATGTTTCGGCGTCCGGTATCTCTTCCCGATGGCGGGGCCGCGCCGAACCCTTTGACAGCCGGGTTGTGAATATCGGGACCGAGCTCAATATCGGCCCGGTCAGGGAAGACGACCTCAGGGTTTTTCTCAATGCCCAGAGGGAAAATTTCCAGACCGATGACCTCTACACCTTAGCCGATGCGGCGGCCCTCGATTCCAATATGGTGTCATCGGCCAAGTCCATTGATTTTGTCCCCGAATCGGAGAAGGATGCCTACTCTCTGGATCTTGTGGACCGCCTGAATGACTCGCTTTCCTACCGGTTCGGCATCCGTTATGCGGACCTGGACCAGGAATCCTACAATGCCCTGCAAGACGCCGCCGGTTACAACGGGGAGATCAAGTTGACCACACTCCTTGCATCCGCCACCTATACCGGGATACGGAATACGGATCTTACAGGATTTTACCATTACAACCAGCGGGAGAACAGCTCGCAGGCGGGGACTTCCGGATACAAGGACCTGGACTCCAATGTCAGCGACCCGCACGTGGCCGAGATCACCAGCAGGAAATACGGCGGCGACGCGACCTACCGTATGGACCGTTACAACACGGTGGTCCGCCTTTCAGGCCGCAGGGACCAGACGGATCGGGAGTTTCAGAGACCGACCGGCAGTGCAGCCATCGCATCTTTTTCCAGCCCGTACAGTATTGATTCGGACCGATGGATCTATTCGGCGAGCCTCTACAGCCGTCTCTACTCCGATCTTCTGATCACGGCTTCTGCATCCTATGAAGATGCGGGTGATACGGCCCTGATCCTGGAGCCGGACAAGTCCTGGAACGGCCGGATCATGGCCGACTACTCCCTGCTCAAAGGCCGGGCCGCTGTCTCCGCTTCCTACACCGAAGGGAAGCAGAAGAATGACAACTTCACCTGGTTCGGCACCGCCGGCACGAATCTCGACAAGAACGCGTCCAACTCCGTGGACCAGGACTGGGAGTCGCGTCACCGCAGCATCAGTCTTGACGGGTGGTGGCAGGTCAGAGATGACCTGAATCTTTTTGCCGCTTATATGCGGGATGCGCTCCTTCAAGATGCCAACTGGCTTCTTTCAGACAAGACCCGCTGGTCGGCATTGAATACCTTTGTGATGCAGGAGGATGCCCTCGGATTTCAGAGTTACAGTGATACCTATACCCTCGGCGCAAGCTATCAGTTGAATCCCAAGGCCAACCTTCTAATTTCCTTTCTACTTTCAAATTCACGGAGCAGAATCCAGTCAGGAACCACCGATCTGGGCGCCTTGACCAAGATCGACAACCAGTATCAGAATGTGAACCTGGGGCTCAATCTGATCGTTTCGGACCGCTCGGATGTGACACTGGGATACCTGCATGAGGACTATGATGACGATATTGAATCCGGCCAGGGCGGACGCAATGAGACGGTCAGCCTGACTTATAAATTAAAGTTTTAGCTTTTTAAGCAGAAAGGAGCCGATTATGCAAGTGAAGAAACAGGTTTCACGATTCATGTTTTGCACGAGTGTTACTGTCATGCTGGCCCTTGCAGGGTGTTCCGGGGGCGGCGGAGGAGGCGGCAGCGCCCCGGCCACGGGGAGTGCGGTCAGCCCATCTGACCAGGCGGCTATTGATCAGAATCTTGCCGATGCCCTCTCCACCAATCTGGTTGCGGTGCACGACAGCGGCAGCGCTTCCTACAACAGCGACTGCGTGAGCTGCCACGGGAACAAGTCTTCGGGAACCGCCACGGACGGACGGGCCGACGCGCATGCGGCCATGATGCCCTGGGCCTCGGGCAGCACCACGAATGCCAAGTGTGTCTGGTGCCACGAACATATTGTTCTGGAGACGTCCATACAGGCCGGATATCAGAGCAGCGGGGGTAATGGTCAGCTTCGCCAGAAGTACAGCACATCCAAATGCCTGTTATGCCATGGTTCGGGCACGGACATTGAATTTTACGCACAATAAAAATTTAATCCTACAGCTATCGTAATGAAAGGAGAATCCTATGGCGAGCAAGACCGATCAACTCAAAGGATGGCTCAATCCATCCATTGAACGAAGAAAATTTATCAAGGCCGGCGCCGCACTGGCCGCAGGCGCCGCGGTTGGATCGAGCCTCTTCAAACAAAATGAAGCCCTGGCCGCGACCTACGGACAGAATGACCCGAATGCCACGGAATACGATTCCGGCGTCTATGTGATTCGGAGCGTCTGTCAGATGTGCCATTCCCGATGCGGCATCCAGGCACGGGTCAAGGACGGGGTCCTGCTCAAGATCGACGGCAATCCCTATCATCCGAACAACCTGGAACCCGATGAAAGGCTTGACTACACCACCGCCACCTCAACCGCGGACGTGACACCCGGACGGCTTTGCCTCAAGGGACAGTCCGGGATTCAGACCGTGTACGATCCCTACCGGATTAAACAGCCGTTGCGGAGAAAACCGGGGACCGAGAGAGGAGCAGGGGAGTGGGAGGCCATCTCCTGGGATACGGCCTTCTCCGAGATTGCGGCCAAGATTGATGCCCTGATCCCGGCGGCCACTCGCTATGACTACATGGATCCCAGCAACACCAAGAAGGGGAAAAACGCGAACATGCTGGGCTTCTGCCCGGGCAGGAGCACTGAAAAAACCCTGAGCTCGAGGATCTGGAAGTCGGGGTGGGGCACGGTCAACTACGACCTTACCCACACGAGCATCTGCGAGGCGACCCGGCACGTCGGAAACGAGGTCATCACGTGGCAGTACAAGTCGAGCGGAGGCAAGAACAGGTATGGATCGGGCAGGACCGAAGGCTGGCAGCCGGACACTCGGGAAGCGGAATTCATTATTCTCTTCGGCACCAATCCCTTTGAGGCCGGCTTCCCCATGAATCCCTACGGCCGCAAACTTGTGGAGGCCAAAAGAAACAGCGGGGCCAAATATGTGGTCGTGGATCCCCGCATGTCCAACTCGGCGGCCCAGGCCGACAAGTGGTATCCCATCAAGCCCGGGCAGGACGCAGCCCTGGCCCTGGGCATGGCCAGATGGATCATCGAGAACAGCGCTCACGACACCACCTATCTTGGAAATGCCACCAAGGGCGCGGCCAATGCGGACAATGAATGGACCTGGAGCGACGCGACCTACCTGGTCAAGTACGGCTCGAGCCCCGCTACCTATCTGAATGCAAGCGAGGCCGGCCTCGGCGGCGGCGCTCATGAGAACGTGGTCCTGGTGAGCGGCACGGCCACAACCGTCCCGGGTTCCACCGCAACTACGGACGAGTTTGCCGGAAATTCTTCCACGGTGGTGGAGGGGGACCTGGAAGTGGATACCACGGTCAACGGGATTGCGGTCAAGTCCGCCTTCACATTATTCAAGGCACAGGCCATGAGCAAGACCCTGGCCGAATGGGCGGGCATCTGCGGCCTGACCGAGGCCGACGTCATTGAACTGGCCACGGAGTTCACGAGCCATGGGAAAAAGGCCGTGGCCATCACCTACCGGGGGGCCGTGAAGCACACCAACGGTCTTTTCAACCAGGTCTGCATCCAGCATCTGAACTCCCTGATCGGCAATTACGACTGGCGCGGGGGATGCACCAAGGGAGGCGCAAGTTATGGCGAGAAAACCGGGGTTGTGGCCGTGGAGACGGTCACCAACTCTCCGTACTCTTCCAGCATCGGTATTGACCGGAAGGGGAAGTTCTACGATGCCGTGGATGTGGCAGATCTTTTTACCGGGACCTACCCGGCAACCCGGATGTGGGGGCCCTTCTGGCTCCATGGCAACTATCAGGAGGTGATTCCGAGCGTTGAGGATCAGTACCCCTACGGTATGAAGGTCCTGATTACCTACTGGAACGCCTGGCCCTATTCCACGCCCGGCCTTCAGGCTACATTTGAGCGGACTATCCTTTCCGGCGGGGCCGACAACTACGACAAGCTTCCGTTGCTGGTCTCCATCAGCCCGGTCATGGGCGAAGTGCCGGCCATGGCCGACTACGTGCTCCCGGATTCCACCTATCTGGAGAAGTTTTCGACGCCGGGCATCCCCTGGATGGTGCAGGGGGGAACGTCCTTCCAACGACCCGTGGTGGGCAAGTTCGACGGCAAGGATATCGGTGGCGCCGAGATCGGGGCCACCATCCCGACCGGAAGCGCCAACGATTATACGCCGGTCCTTCCCAACACCAAGGCCGTGGTGGATATCCACATCGGGCTGGCCAAGGCCCTGGGCTATGACGGGAGCAAGAGCTTCACCGTGGACGGCGCGAGCAAGCTCATCAAGGCCGTGGGGAACAGCGCCTATACCAATGGAGACAATCTCAACAACGTCTGGGACTATGCCTATGCCATGCTCCGGAACATCCGGAACAGCGCGCTCAGTGATTATCCCACCCTGACCGTGGATGAGATCATTGCCAAAGGAGGCGTGTTCAAGGCCCTGGATACCGAGTACGGCGCCGGCCCCCTGGGGAGCGGGACTGCCCACCTCACAAGCAAGTATGCCAACTCCATCCGCTTTTATCTGGATTCCATCGTCAGAGTTCCGGATTCGGTGACGGGCACGTACTATTCCGGCGTGCCGCACTATGAGGACCTGATGCATTCGGACGGGACCTCGGTGCACGACGATAAGGGAAGTTACCCCTACCTGCTCAATACCTATAAGCTGGTGAACCACGGACAGGCCAGGACTGCGGTCAATCCGTGGCTCATGCTGGTCATGCCTGAGAACGCCGTCTGGATCAACGCCTCTGATGCTGCGGCCCTCGGCGTGGAGACCGGGGACACGATCAGGCTGACCTCGGCATCAAACAGCGCCGGCGTGACCGGCAAGGTCTGGGTGACGAACCGGATCCGCCCTGGTGTGGTCGGGGTCTCGCACCATTATGGTCACTGGCAGCTCGGCTCCAAACCCCACATCGTGGACGGCGTGGCAGATGCCCTGGGTCACGATACCACGCGAGGCGCTGGGATACAGACCAACCCGATCTCCCGGCTGGACAAGGTTTACACCAATGTCCCCCTACAGGAGAAGATCGGCGGGAGCGTCTGCTACTTTAATACGTATGTGAAAATAACCAAGGTTTCATAAGGAGGTGTAAAATGTCTCAACTTGGATGGAGCATAGATTTAGGAAAGTGCACGGGGTGCGGGAGCTGCGCCATTGCCTGCAAGGCCGAAAACCGGACGGCGCCCCTGCAGTCACCCATGCCGGTGAGCCAGGGCGGAATTCCCGAACATGTGAGCTACCGCTGGGTCTTCACCCGTGAGTCGGGGAGCTATCCAGATGTAAGCGTGGATTTTGTGAGCATGTCCTGCAACCACTGTGCGGATCCGGCCTGTTTGAAATCCTGTCCGGTGGGGGCGATCTCCAAGAGGGACTCGGACGGGATCGTGCTCATTGACCAGGACAAGTGTGTGGGGTGCAAGTACTGCATCTTTGCCTGCCCCTACGGTGCGCCCCAGTACAACAGCGCCACCAAGAAGGTGGAAAAGTGCACCTTCTGTGTCCATCGGATTGATGCAGGGCTCCCGCCTGCCTGCGTGAGTACCTGTCTGGGAAGGACCTTGACCAAGGTTGACTCGTTCAGTGCAAGCGAGTCCGGTCAGAATGCGCCGGCCGGGTTCAACAACTCGGGCCATACCAATCCCAGTATAAAGTTCACGGCCAAATGAGAGAAGCGCTCAAAGATCTGGCGGGCCCGAGGTGTGAACTCTACAGGTTCCTGGCGGAGTTCTACCTCGGCGCCGTTACCAGAGAACAGGTTGAAACGTTCCTGAGTGATGATTTTATCGGGAACCTTGAAGAGATCTTCGGCCCGGAAGTCACGGCGCCTTTTCAGAGGTTTCTCTCCGGCGGGGCATGGGACTTTGATGCGCTCAAACAGGAGTATACCCATCTCTTCATCGTTCCTTCAGGAAGGTATCTCACCCCCTATGAGAATGTCTATCGCGGAAGAAGCATAGAAGGCGGGCAAGAGGTTCTTGGACTCCTTCAGGGACCGTATACGATCAGTGTGAAGGACGAATATCACAAGGCAGGCGCTGAAATGGATAAGGACTATAAAGACCTTCCGGATTTTATCGGTCTGGAGTTCTCCTTCATGCACTTTTTATGTGAGAGAGAGACAAAGGCGTGGAAGGCAAATAACACTGACAACGCCATGGAACTCCTTTGCCTCGAGAAGGCCTTTATCCGGAATCACATGATCCGGTGGATCCCGGAGTTGTGCGCCATGGCCCGGTCCCGTACAAAAAATGATTTTATGACGGGTATGTCTCTGCTCACAGAGGCTTTTCTGGGAATGGAGATGGAGACACTGGAATCCATTGAGGTTCCTGCCGGTTCTTAACAGGCAGGCGTCCGTGACTTTGCATGGATATCGTCATTGTTTCTCAAATGATTTTGGGGGAAGCCATTCATTGAAAAAAAAACTTATGGTCGTGGATGACGAGAAACTGATCTGCTGGACCCTCTCCAAGACCTTTACCAAGGATGGATATGATGTGATTTGTTTCAACTCCGGGGAGCAGGCCCTGGAAGGGATGCGCGAAGACCCGGCCCATGCCGTGATCCTGGATCTCCGTCTTCCCGGAATCAGCGGGCTCGATGTGCTCGAAGAGATAAGAAAACAATATCCGGATACCAAGGTTCTCATGATCAGCGCATGGGGGACCCAGGAAGCTCGGCAAAGGGCTGAAGAACTCGGGGTTTTAGGGTTTTTCGACAAGCCCTTGAATCTCCCCAGTATCAAGCAGACGATTTCCAAGGTGTTTCAGAGTCCTGAGTGATCTGCATAGCGAGAGGGGTCATATTATAAGGTATGTCCAACCAGTATCTTGATCCCGATCGCGATCAGGATCAGCCCGCCCAGAACCTCTATCTTGTTTTCGAATAGGTGCCCGAAACGATTGCCGATGAAAACCCCCAGGGTCGAGAGGAGAAACGTGATGATCCCG
>MNYV01000134.1 GCA_001873285.1 Nitrospirae bacterium CG2_30_53_67 | reverse complement strand
GAACCCTCAAACCCTTTTACTCAATGCATAAGGAGTCATCATCATGAATGTTTTTCGCACTACATTGCTCATGACGGCCCTGACTGTTCTCCTGGTCCTGGCCGGGAACGCCATGGCCGGTCCCTCCGGCATGAAGATCGCCTTGATCTTTGCGCTGGTCATGAATTTCGGGTCCTACTGGTTTTCGGACAAGATCGTGCTCGCCATGTACAAGGCCAAGGAGGTGACCAGGGCGGAGGCCCCGGACCTGTATGGGATGGTGGAACAGCTCACGAGAAAGGCGGAGCTTCCCATGCCCAGGGTGTATATCATCGAAAATCCTGCGGCCAATGCCTTTGCCACGGGGAGGAACCCAAACCATGCCGCCGTGGCCGTGACCACCGGCATCCTGCAGATCCTGGACAGGAATGAACTCATGGGCGTCCTGGGCCACGAACTTTCACATGTCAAGCATCGGGATATTCTAATCGGGACCATGGCGGCCACCCTGGCCGGCGCGATCACCATGCTCGCCAGCATGGCCAAGTGGGCCCTGATCTTCGGCGGCCGCAGGGATAATGACCGAGACGGAGGAGGGATTGCCGCCATTGCCATGATGATCCTGGCCCCGATCGCGGCCATGCTCATTCAGATGGCCATCTCCCGGTCCAGGGAGTATGCCGCTGACCGAGGCGGAGCCGAATTTTCCGGCAATCCCCGATATCTCGCCGGCGCCCTTTCAAAACTTGCACATAGCGCCCAGCGGATTCCCATGCAGGCCAGCCCCTCCACGGCGCACATGTTCATTGTGAATCCTCTGCGGGGCGTGGGGATCGCCACGCTCTTCTCCACGCATCCTCCCATCGAGGAGAGGATCCGAAGGCTCGAGGCCATGCGTGGCTGAGACCTCCCGGCAGATCGCCCTCGATGTCCTGACGGAAGTCGAAACCGAGGCGTGCTTTGCCGACGAGGTCCTGAACCGGCATCTCTCCAGAGCAGGGGGCATCGGGGAAAAGGATAGGAATTTTCTCTTCAACCTGATCAAGGGGACGCTCCGGTGGAGAGGGAGGGTGGATTATTTTCTCCAACAGATCGCAAGCCGCCCCCTTGAAGCGATGCCGGTCAGGATCAGGAACATCCTCCGGCTCGCCGCCTACCAGATTCTTTTCCTGGACCGGGTCCCGGACTGGGCGGCCGTGGACCAGGCGGCTGAACTGGCCAGGAGGTATGGGCATGAAGGTCATGTCCGGTTTGTGAACGCAGTCCTTAGGAACCTGATCCGGAGAAGGGAAGACCTCTCCCTTCCGGATCCATCTCTGACCATCTCCTATCTCCAAGCCGCGTATTCCTTTCCGGAATGGCTGGTGGAACGCTGGGTCCGACGTTTCGGCGCCGGGACGGCTGAGCGTCTTTTGGAAGCCTCCAACCTCCCCCCTCCGCTTTTCCTGCGGGTCAATACCCTGAAGATATCGAGAGAGGAATGGATCAGCCGGATCTCCGGGCAGGCCGAGGGGGCCCGCCCCCATCCCCTGGTTCCTGAAGGAGTCGAGGTGTCAGGTCAAGGAGATCTCACAACCCTTCCCGGCTATCAACAGGGATGGTTCTATGTCCAGGACCCAGGGTCCATGATCGTGGCCCATTTGTCCGGAGCCAAGCCCGGGGAAAGGATACTGGACGCCTGCGCCGCGCCCGGCGGCAAGGCTTCGCATCTTGCGCAGCTCATGCAAGACCGCGGGGAGATTGTCGCCCTCGAAATGGAAGAGGGCAAGATCGCGCGCATGCAGGAGAACCTGAAACGCCTCGACATACGAAGTGTGACGCTGCAAACCGGGGACGCGTCACGCGTCGAGTTTGCTCAGCCCTTTGACCGGATTCTGATCGATGCCCCGTGCTCCGGGCTCGGCACCATCCGGCGCCACCCAGAGGCCAAGTGGATCAAGAGCGCAGAGGATCTCATCCGGCATCAGGAAAGACAGTTATCCATTCTTCGGAATGTCAGCCGGTTTGTCCGGGATGGGGGGACGCTAATCTATGCCACCTGCTCCACGGAGCCCGAGGAGAATGAAGAGGTCATCGGGAGATTCCTTGGAGAGAGACCGGAATTTACGATCGAGAAGAAGCCCAAAGAATTGGAAGCGGCTATCCTCGAAATGTTCGATGAGCAGGGTTACTTCCATGCCTATCCGCATCTCCATCACACGGATGGTTTTTTTGCAGCAAGGCTGATCCGAAAAGAATAGTTTCAGATCCGTTTCAATCCGGCAAGTTCGGCGATGAGCTTCTTGGTTCCCACGCGCTGGAAATAGACCGTGACCTTGGCCCCCTTGTCGGAAGCGCCGGATTCGGTGATGGTGCCGATGCCCCAGAGGGGATGATGGACACGCACCCCCACGGGGAAACCGTTCTCGATCCGGACCGAAGGGACGATCCGGCTGAATTCCGGCGATGCCGAAGGAGTCTGACGCCGGGTGCGGGCCGGTCGGGATATGAACTCTCTGGGGATCTCATCTATGAACCTCGACGGGATACAGGCGCGGTAGGAGCCGTAGATCCTTCTGGATTCCGCCGAGGAGAGGAAGACCTTCTCCTTGGCTCGGGTGAGTCCTACGTAACAGAGTCTTCGTTCCTCCTCCAGTCCTGATTCACTCTTCAGGCTGTTGTTATGGGGAAAGAGCCCCTCTTCCATGCCGGTCATGAAGACCACGGGGAATTCCAGGCCCTTGGCGCTGTGCAGGGTCATGAGGGTGACGGTCCCAAGCGAGGGGTCGATCTGGTCCGTATCCGAGACCAGGGCGACCCTCTCCAGGAATGCCTCCAGGGTCTTTTCATCGGATATCTCTTCGAACTCTCGGATGGCCGAGTAGAGTTCCCGGATATTTTCCGCCCTGCTGATTTCCACGGGATCACGGGATTCCTGCAGCCTGCCGGTATAGTGGATCGCCTTGTCGATTTGTTGGAGAATCTCAGACGGGGCGGACCGTTCTTTTTCCCGGATCAGGTTTTTGATCATCCGTATGAATTCTCCGGCCTCCCTGCCTGCTCGGCCGACGATCAGGTTCCGTGCGGCCATCTCGTCCATGGCTGAAAACAGAGGCATCCGGCGTTCCGAGGCATAGGACGAAAGCCGGCTTAGTGTGGCGGCCCCGATCCCCCTCGGCGGGACATTGAGGATGCGCCGCAGATTGACGGAGTCGTTCGGGTTCGCAATCACCCGGAGATAGGATAGGAGGTCCCGGACCTCTTTCCTATCATAGAAGCGGAAGCCTCCGATCACGGCATAGGGGAGGCTGTGACGGCGCATGGCGTCTTCGAGCACTCGGGACTGGGCATTGGTCCGGTAGAAGACGGCGATCTCCGAAAGGCTCCTGCCGGCGGCCTGAAAATTCCGGATCTTCAGGGAGACGGCTTCAGCCTCCTCTACGTCGTCGGGAGCCTCATGGTATTCGATCTGTTCCCCTTGGCCGGCTCGGGTCCAGAGCTTCTTGGGCTCTCTTTGAAGGTTCTGCTGCACCACATGCCAGGCCGCGGTCAGGATGGTTTGTGTGGACCGGTAGTTCTCTTCCAGGTGGATGACCTTGAGATCCGGATAATCCTTTCGGAAGGAGAGAATGTTTCCGATGTCGGCGCCCCGCCAGCTGTAGATCCCCTGGTCGTCGTCCCCCACCACGCAGAGGTTGCGGCGCTTCTCCGAGAGGAGGCGGATGAGCCGGTACTGGGCGTGGTTGGTGTCCTGGTACTCGTCCACAAGGATGTGCCGGAACCGCTCCTGGTAGATGCTCAGAACCTCGGGATGGTTCTGAAAGAGCCGGACCGTGAGCATGAGAAGGTCGTCAAAGTCCAGGGCATTATTTTCCTTGAGCCGTCTCTGATAGAGATCGAAGACCTGGGCGGTCTTGGCCTCTACTCCGAATTTCTTGGCATCTGCGGCATACTCCGAAGGACCGAGGAGCCTGTTCTTGGCCTGGCTGATTCTGGAGAGGATCGCATCGCCTGAAAAAAGCTTTTCATTGATATTCAGCTCCTTCACGCAGGAGCGGATCAGGGCCTTCTGGTCCTGCGTATCGTAGATCACATAATTGGATGCATATCCGAGCAGGGAGATATGGCTCCGGAGGATCCTGGCGCAGGAGGCATGGAAGGTGCTGATCCAGAGACCCCGGCAGTCGCGTTTGAGCAGGCGCTCCACCCTCTCCCGCATCTCGCCGGCCGCCTTGTTCGTGAAGGTTACGGCCAGGACCTGCATGGGGCCGACCCCCCTTTCCTGAATTAGACAGGCGATCCTGTGCGTGATCACGCGGGTCTTCCCGCTCCCGGCCCCGGCTAGGATCAAAAGAGGCCCTTGCTCGTGGAGGACCGCCTCCCGCTGCTCGGGATTGAGGCCGTCGAGGAGATGTGCCGGGTTTGTATTATGCTCCATAGGACATCTTTCTTTTCAGAATAGACTGGTTATAGGTCCTGACCACGTCCCCTCGGGTGACCATGCCGATAATTTTCTGAGGGTCGGACCGGTCGACCACGGGGAGGACTTCGATGTCGATGCGCCCGAATTTCTCCATGACGGAATCGAGGTTCTCATCCGGGGTGACTGTGATGACATTCGTATAGGAGATATCCTTGGCCACGATGAACTTTTTCAGCTCGTCCTCGAAGAGCGACTCCTTGATATCCTGAAAGGAGAGGATGCCGGTCATTTTCCCTTTGTGGTTCACTACCGGGAAATAGAGGGTGTGGCTCCTTGTGGCCACCCTCACGATCTCGTCAAAGGGCATATCCTCCTGGATCAGGGTCATCTCCTTGCTCATGACCTCCCGGACCTGGATGGAACGGAGAATGTTGACCTCCTTTCCGGCATGGAGATTGATTCCCTTTCGTGTCAGGGTCTCGGTGTCCATGGATTCGTGCTTGATCGTCCTGGCGATCAGGGTCCCCACCACGCTTGCAAACATAATGGGAAGGATGATGCGGTAGTCGTGCGTGATCTCGAAGAGGAGGAAGATCGCGGTCAGCGGGGCGTGGGTCACCGCGGAGAGAAAGGCCCCCATCCCGACCAGGGCATAGGCCCCTACGGGAGCGGTGTGGGCCGGAAAGAACTGGTGGACGATCCCTCCGAATCCGCCGCCGATCATCAGCCCGATATAGAGGGATGGGCCGAACATCCCACCGGAACCTCCGGACCCCAGGGTCAGGGAGGTGGCCGTGATCTTCAGGAAGGCGAGGAGGATCATGATCCCGTAGAAGATCTCCCCTCGCAGGGCGTTGTTGATGGTTTCATACCCGTGCCCCATGACCTCAGGGAAGAAGATGCCGATCAATCCCACAAGGGACGCGCCGAGGACCGGTTTGGCCAGCGGGTGAAGCTTCATGCAGGTGAAGAAATCAGAGGTGCGGTAAAACATGTAGATATAGATCACGGCCAAGATCCCGATCTCAACCCCCATGATCACGTAGAGGAGGAGTTCCCAGTTGCTGACCATGGAATAGGTTCTGACCTGAAAGATGGGGTTCTCACCGAAGTATCCTCGGGAGACCACGGTGGCGATGCCTGAGGAGATCACGATCGGGCTGAAGCTCAATAGGGTGAAGTCCCCCAGGAGCACGATCTCCAGTGCGAAGAAGATCCCCGCGATGGGGGCGTTGAAGGCCGCGGCGATCCCCCCGGCCGTGCCGCAGGCGATCATCACCTTCATCCGGTTGCCCGACACCTTGAAGAGCTGTCCCGTATTCGAACCGATCGCGCCGCCGATCACCGCAATAGGGCCTTCGAGTCCGGCTGAGCCCCCGCTTCCGATGGTCAAGGCCGGGGCCGCGATGCTGATCACGATACTTCTCAAACGGATGATCCCCCCCTTGATGTTGACCTTTTCCAAAAACTTCGGGAATCCATACCCGTTGACCTCTCCGGGGAAGATCAGCGACAGGGGGATCAGGAGAACGGCGCCGGCGACAGGGAGCAGGGGGACCAGAATCAGGGTCCAATGGCCCTGGACGATTCCCAGGAGCTCGTGCCCCCCGACGAAGATGACGGCATGAACCCAGTCCACGGCTTTTCTAAGCAGGATGTAGGCCCCGCTGCTGAGCAGCCCCACGGCAATGGCGGTGATGATCAGGAAGGTTTGATCCGATATTCTAAAGAGTTTTAATTTTTCATTGACCAGTTTCCGGAAACGGTCGGTTCCGGCGGCCCTGACGGCTCCAGGCAAAATCTCTCCTTCAAAGATGCCAGCGTATTGCGGTGAAATTGATTCATTTTTATACGGCTTCCTTCAAAAAGTCAAATGACTTTTATCAAGTTATCCCTGACTGAATCAACCATTGAAGCCGGTTTCTCTATTTTATGGGTCCGCAGACCCTGTGGATCTTTATCCCTTTACGAAATCCGCATTTCGCGCTACAATGACACCATCCCAAGCAGATCGGGTAATCGCCCCGGTTTTACCGGGGAGGAAAGTCCGGGCTCCACAGGGCAGGATGCTTCCTAACGGGAAGTCTCGGTGACGGGAAGGAAAGTGCAACAGAAAATACACAGCCCCGGCTTGGTCCGGGGTAAAGGTGAAATGGCGGGGTAAGAGCCCACCGGTGTCCGGGTGACCGGGCAGCCTGGCAAACCCCATCCGGAGCAAGACCAAATAGGGAGGCGCTTGAGGGTGGCCCGCCCGATGCCTCCGGGTTAGGTCGCTTGACCCTGATGGCGACATCAGGGCTAGAGGAATGATTACCATCCCATGAAAATGGGATACAGAACCCGGCTTATAGATCTGCTTGGGACATTTTTCTTTTCTGGAGGAAAAGAAAAATATGGATCAATCCGAACTCCTGAAGGCCATGCAGGACCCCGTGTTTTACCCTGAGCATCCTTCCCGGGTGGAGATTTTGAAGACCCATATCTCCACGCTCTTCGTCACCGACCGGTTTGTCTATAAAGTCAAGAAGCCCGTGAATTTCGGCTTCCTGGATTTTACCGGCCTGTCCGCCCGAAAGTTCTTCTGTGAGCAGGAAGTGCTGCTGAACCAGCGGCTCTCCCCCAATGTCTATCTCGACGTCGTGGAGATCCGAAAGACCGGCATCGGGTTCACCCTCGCGCCCGGGGGGGCCGCCGTGGAATACGCCGTAAAGATGCGGCGCCTTCCCAAAGATCGGATGATGGATGTCCTTCTCCAGGAAGGCGGGATCCGGGAAGAGACGATCCGTGAGATCGCCCTGCTCCTGATCGGATTTCACAGCCGCGCCCATACCGACCCGGAGATCGCAATCTACGGATCTCCCCAGCGCATATCCAAGAACACCGAAGAGAATTTCAGCCAGAGCGAATCCTTCGTAGGCGCCTGCGTCAGCCCCGAAGCATATCACCGCATCTCAGATTTCACCCGCCGCTTCATCGAGCAACACGCCCCCCTCCTGCGGAAGAGAATGCAGGAGAACAAGATCCGCGACGGCCACGGCGACATCCGCATGGAACACATCTGCATTGAAGATCCCATCGTGATCTTCGACTGCGTGGAATTCAACCGCAGGTTCCGGTATATTGACGTGGCCTCGGACCTGGCGTTTCTCGCCATGGATCTCGACTTCCATGAGGCAAGAGGCCTCTCCCGCCATCTGGTCCGGACCTATGTGGATTATACGCATGACCTCGACCTGCTCAAACTGATCCGTTTTTACAAGTGCTACCGCGCCTACGTTCGGGGCAAGGTGGAAAGCTTCAACTACAATGACATATACACATCCGACGAGGAGCGGAAGGCCGCTCTCGCCTCGGCCCAGGCCTATTTCACCCTAGCCGATTCATATGCATCTTCCAAACCGTACCTCATGATTATGACCGGCCTGACCGGGGCAGGGAAGACCTCGGTGGCCGAGCCCCTTTCCAGGGAACTCAATGCAGCCCTGTTTCAGAGTGACCGGATCCGAAAGGAGCTTGCCGGTATTCCCTTGGAGGAACACCGGTTTGAATCCTTCGACCAGGGGATCTACTCTCCGGAGTTCACCCGGCGGAACTATCAGACCCTCATGCAGAAGGCCGAGGAAACATTAAAAAAAGAACAGTCCGTGATTCTGGATGCAACCTTCCTGAAAAGAGATGACAGGATGCGGGCTTGCCGGATCGCAGAGCAGATCGGGGTCCCCTTCTTCATCATCGAGGTCACCTGCCCGGAACAGGAGGTCGAGCGGCGGCTGTCACTCCGCCTGCAGCAAGCCGGCGTCCCTTCGGACGGAAGGTGGGATATCTATCAGGCACAGAAGCAGATCGCGGAACCCGTCACCGAGGTCCCGACTGAGAACTACATCCGGATCGATTCTTCAGAGAAGGGAGATGTTGTATCCAGGGCAGAAAAGGAAATCCTGTTTGCCGTGGAGGCATAATGTTTGGGGTCAGACATTGATAATTTGATATTTAATCTATTGCCCCTCCAGAAGCGCTTTAATAATTTAGGATCATCTCAAAATCTTTCAACGATCTTCTTCAACATATATTTATGGATGCATGCGTGTTGTTTTAATATCTAATTATCAATGTCTGACCCCAAGAAATTTTACGACCCACTGCGGAAACTTCTCCGCCATGTCCCGGAGCGCTTCAGGGTTGAGAGCGTCTTTCTCCAGTTCTCCCCACTCTTCCGGGTCTCTGCCGTAATAGAGCGTGTCGAGATACGCCTTTTCCGCCGTGGCCAGGAAATATCCCTCAACGGACTCAAAACCCCAGAAAAGTCTCTTTGAAATGTGGGAGAATTCGATGATCTCACCCATCAGGCGGATCTGCCGTTCCCGCCCCACGGATGTACTCAGTGTAACCACCGAGCAGACAAACGGGCGTTGAAGCAGAATCCCTCTGTCATGAAGCGCCCACTCGCAGGAGATATAGGAAGGGGCCTCCCTGATGTGGCAGGCAAGATAGGGAACGGTCAGGCCCGGATACCGGTATCGGTTCCAATAGGTCCCCCGTTGGAGACGAACGATCTTTCCTGAAGCGGTAGAGCGGACCAGCCATTGGGCCGGATAACGGAGAAACTTTTCAAGCTCCCTGACTCCGAACACTTCAGGAAGCCGTGAAAGAAGTTCGCCCGCCGGTGTTCGGCCCCTATGTTTCATCTCAGCCGATGATCCTTTCATGAAGTCCCTGCTCCAACAGATCCTTCAGGGTTGTTTCAACCGCCGACAGGATCTCTTTGTAGCCCCGCTCTTTAAAGTATTCCAACTCCTCCGGAGGAAGGAACCGGCGCAGTTCATCCACTCCATTCAGCAGTCTCCTGCTTTCCTTGGGATCCAGGAAGAAGCGCAGGCTCCGTTTGGGAGCAAACCTCCCCGGATATGCCTTTGTCCTCTCCACAATCAATTCGGGCGGCGCGGCCACGCGAAGTGTACGCGTCAGGAACCAGATATCGTACAGGTCCCTTCCCTTCACATAGGGCCGCTCCACCAGCGCTTTGATCTTCTCCGCCAGGATCTCCGGCGCCGGTGCGCAGAGAACGACACTTCTGCCGAAGGGCACACGGATCGCCGCCTCACGCAGAAAGCGGTTGACTTCCGGGATCTGACGGAGAACAAAGCGCTCGGCCTCCCTCCACTCGGCCTCCTGTATCTCGATTTTCACCGCCATTTTGCTTCGCTCTCCCTCACGCCGGTACTTGACCCAGATCGTGTGAAGCGATCCCTTTACCTTTTCCCCTCCGGTGATCTCGAGTGAACCGGGGCCGAACTGCACCGGGATCTTTTTCTCCAGTCCTTTTTCAAGGGTCTGTGTGAGGACTCGGATCTCCTGTTTCTCCAAAGTCTTCCCCAAAAAATCCAGATCTTCGGAATACCGCGTCCCGGAGTAGGCCCAGCGCAGACACGTGCCCCCCTGAAACAGGAGCTTAAGGGAGATCGGTTGAGAATAAATCATATCCAGGATGAGAAGCTGGAAAATCTCCAGGTCTTGAATCAAGCGTGACGAAAAGGGCTTCATGGGCGATCCTTTTATTTTAATATACATAATTGTATATTTACGTAAACACTATGTCAAGAATAAAAATGAAGTAACAGTCCTTTCCCCCATAAAATTAAATATGGATCATCTCCAAAAGAGTGGGTGAAAACATCAGGGGCCGAAGGTCCGAGGGGTCAAGGGGTCGAGTGCTTTTCTCTGGAGATTTTGCTTGCGTTCTTGTACTCGGTTTACCGGTATCAGTATTTCACTTGACCCCTTGACCCCTCGAATCCTCGAACCCTTTTTACCCACTAAATGGCCGATGGCTCGTAGAGGAGAAGAACCTTAAATATAAAAAGGCAGATCCTCAGTGTCTCCTCGATTTTATTAAACGTTCCCATAGGATCCGCGAAAAGGGGATGAGCATGGGCACCCTCCTTTGATATTCCCGATAGGCGTCACCGAACTCGAACAGGAGCTTTCGCTCTTCAAGGAATGTTCCAACGATGATATAGATGGTCAAGATGATGTTCACGATGAATGCTGAAGGACTCTAATGAGGTTACTTCCAAAACATTAAATGTTGACTTGTTCTCCCCAATTTCATTATTATGAGCATGTTGTTCCATTTTGCCTATGAAAGCGGGGCTCTAAGGCCTGAAAACACTTATATTTTGAACGTTTATTCTTGGTTATCATTGAGTTAACGTGGTCCGACCCGGACCGATGGTGAACGGAAAACTTAATCAAGGATCATAACATGACCCCAAAAAAATTTTATGACTGGCAGACGGCAGGTGGCACAGACGATGTCATGCGCTTTGTTGATTGTCTTGAGAGAGCAGATCTTACATGGTGCGCAATAGGAGGCATAGCTGTTAATCATTGGGCCGATGAACCCATGGTCACTCAAGATGTGGACTTTGTTGTTGCCACAGAATCAGTGGAACTTGCCAAGAAGCTTCTTGAGGAGGCCGGATTTAAATCGGAACGTTTTCCATGGTCAATCAATTTTCGTGGTCATTCCAAGGTAAGCATTCAATTGAGCACGGAAGATTTTTATAAAGATTTTCCAAATAGGTCTGTTCCAGCAGACATACATGGAATTCTGATGCGAGTTGCGTCTTTGGAAGACACCTTGCGGGGAAAAATTAAAGCCTGGCGAGATACGGAAAGAAGACAAAGTAAAAAGCTAAAAGACCTTGGCGATATTGCCCGCTTGGTAGAAAGCCATCCTCATCTTTGGGAATTTCTTGATGCGGATTTGAAAGTAATCATTCATAAGCAATAATTGGTCGTTTCGTTTGCGGGGTCGGACCACGGCAAGTGTTTGCTTAATGGGCTTGATAGATGTGATCAGTCAGGATGATTTGAAGCGTACATACAAGGACTGGATCGAAGATGCCGTCCAAAAAAGAAATCATATTCGTGAGAGCCGTTGGACAGAGAGCGTTGCCGTAGGAAGTGAAGCGTTTGTCCTTCAGACCAAAGAGAAACTTGGCCTCAAAGTCAAAGGGCGAAAAATTATAGAGAAGGAAGATTCATTTGAGCTTCGGGAACCAATTGTTTCTTATGGGACTCATTTAGCCCCTGAAAATACGGTTCTAAGCGCTCAAAACACTTATTATTGGAGCTTGAACCAATAAGTATCAAGAGGTTACCGTGGTCCGACCCCAAGAAACAAAGAAACAAGCAATTTACGATAGTCTTTCCATCACAATCTTCGCGAGTGCGGAGATGAAGGCGGGGTCGGTGTTCAGGGATTCGGTCCTTCTGTATTCCAGAATCCCCGATGACATGGCCAGTTCCTTGTAGAGGATATCGATTTCGTAGAGGGTCTCGATATGGTCCGAGACGAAACTCACGGGGACCATGAGCAGGGCCTTCTTTCCTTGCGCGGCGAGGCCGCGGATGACCTCATCGGTTCCGGGTTTCATCCAGCGAACCGGACCGCTCCGGCTCTGGAAGGCGAGGTGATGGAAAACGGGTCCGACCCTCTGCACTACACCTTGAATGGTCTTTTGAATCTCCGAAAGATAGGGATCCCCCTGATCAATCATCTTCTGCGGGAGGGCATGGGCTGAGAAGATCACCTCTACCTTTCCGTGATGTTCCGGCGAAAAGGAATTCAATCCCTGCCTGACCTTGTCGGCAAGCACATCCAGATAGGCCGGATGATCGCAGAAACTCTTGATCTCCTGGATGCGGACCGCCTCAGATACCGCGGCCGCGGCCCGGTTAAGGTCGCTCAGGCTCGACCCGGTGGTGGCCTGTGAGAAATGCGGGTATAGCGGGAGTGCGAGGATCGTTTTTGCCCCTTGGGATAATGCTTCGCGCACCGCATCATCCGAGCGCGGGGCTGTATACCGCATGGCCACGAATACCGGCGCGTCGAGACCCATCCCGCGAAGCGCCGCTTCCAGGGCCTCTGCCTGTGCCCTGGTGATCTTCAATAGAGGTGAGCCGCCTCCGATCTTCCTGTAATTTTCAATAACCTTTGGGGTTCGGAAGTGGACGATGAGACGGGAGAGAAGAGGCTGCATGGGG
>MNYV01000133.1 GCA_001873285.1 Nitrospirae bacterium CG2_30_53_67 | reverse complement strand
CATGTTTTAGAAGATCGTCAACAAGAATTTTGTCTATCCCGAATCACCTTGGAGGAGGTCTTTTATTACGGTTCTTCTCCCATCGAGTGGGTAAAAAGGGTTCGAGGGTTGAAGATCCATAGGGTTCCAGGGGTCGAGGGGTCAAGGGTTCAAGTGAGATACTGAAACGCAAGCAAAATCTTCAGAGAAAAACACTGGAACCCTTGGACCCTATAATCCTAGGCCCCTTATGATTTTAGCACTTCACTTGACCCCTGGAATCCTTGACCCCTTGACCCCAAGATGCCCCGGCAAATATAGAGAACAGCGGGGCACGCGCAGCGTAACCCTTATGTTTTCACCCACTCTTTTGGAACGGTTTGAACGCTTATTCTACTCCACGATCACACCTGCATACCCCACCACCTGATCCATGTCTCCGGTCACATCCCCGGAGGTGGCGTACCGGACCACCGCAGCGCGGGCCGCTCCCAGCGCTTTGGCTGCGATCAACATGATCGTGGCAGGAATATAGCCGCACATGCTGATCCTGTAGCGCCGGACGGTTTCATAAAACCCTTCGGGGTCCAGTGCCTCCACCCTGTCAAGGGCCAGACGGTCTTTGCGCTCGGCCGACTCCCGGCTCTCAAAATGAGTCATGTCCGAAGAGGCCACGATGAGCACGGGCCGGTCGCACGCCTTGACCGCCTCAACAATGGCGGAGGCGACCTTCTCGCAGCCCTGGTAATCGATCCCCATAAGCGTGATTGGGATAAAGGTCCCGCCGCCCAGAATCTGCAGAAAGGGAAGCTGAACCTCGATGGAATGTTCCCGAAGATGGGCCTGGGTATCCTCTTCGAGAAGTTCTGATCCCCCGAGAAGAGAGGAGGCCAGTCTTTGATCAATCTTCATGGCGCCGAGCGGGGTTTCCCATTCCCCGCGGCACATCATCGAAGCGGCCGGTCCCAGCCCGGTATGATTCGGACCGAGAAGGATATAGGTCTCTCTCGGGGTGATCCTGGAATAGACCACGCCGGCCACGGTCCCGGAATAGATATATCCCGCATGAGGAACGATCACACCCAGGGCCTCGGTTTTCGGCTCATCTTTGATAAAACCCCGCACCATCCTCCGGAGCCTGGCAGGGTCCGAGTCGTAGAACATGCCCGAGACAGCCGGTTTGCGGATCATTCGCCAACCCTCTTAAAAGCTTCGTAAAAAAATCCTTTATCCCCTCCCATCGAGGGAGAGGGAGCTTTCAGACTTTTTAAGAATTGATCAAAATTAACACAGAATTTTATTTCTGACAATCGAATTTATACCTTCCTGCAGGGGAGGATCCTCTTCTCTTTCTCCGGTTCATGGCAAAAGGCGAGCGTCCATCCCATATCCCCTCCTTGTTTGAGGATTCTCCTCTTGATCCTCAGGGTCAGGGACGGATCCTGATCCAGGGAGGTGATATAAGGCAGGCGCATATGGGCCGCCATGGGAATCAGGTCCCCGACATAGAGCAGGGCCTCTCCCCCGGATTCGATGAGCACGGACTGGTGAAAAGGGGTATGCCCAGGCGTCCTGATGACCCGGACTCCCGGCACGATCTCGGCTTCTCCGTGAAGCAGTTCCATCTGCCCGGTCCGGATCAAAACAGGTTCCCCCTGAAAGACGTAACTCGCCCGGGTCCATTCATCCGGCCGGCAGGCCGACTCCCATTCGCCCTGCTGTACCAGATAGACCGCATTCGGAAACATCGGGACAAGCCCTCCGTCTGAAAGGAGGCGGATGCCGGCTCCTGAATGATCCCAATGGAGGTGAGTGTTGATCACGATATCGATTTCCTCCGGCCTCACACCGGATCGGGCAAGCTCCTGTTCCAGATTTCCTGCATTGAGAACGGCATAATGCTCCCCAAACTTCCCCGCTTCCCGCTCCCCAATGCCGGGATCCACAAGGATCCTGAGGCCGGGCGCCAGGATCAGGAGAGGATTCATGGAAAGCGTGACCCGGTTCTTTGCATCAGGCCGGGCCTTCTTCTCCCAGAGGACTTTGGGCGCCACCCCGAACATGGCCCCGCCATCCACCCGGAAGGTCCCGCCATCCAGAAGGATACACCGGAAATCGCCTATCAGAATATCAGTCGTCATTAAATTATAAATACACGGGAAAGCGGACCAAGTCAACCGGGAAGAATTTTTCTCCATTTTGACCCCTGAAACAGCCGCAGGATTTTACCGATAATTTGACAGAAAAAGTGGAAAATGGTCTAATGGTATTCATGCCATCATAAGAAGGATCTGACATGATCGAGGCAGGGGTCGGTTGTTCCAAAAAAGAGAATGCCCGAGAGGCCGCCAGAGAGGCCGGGAGCCTTGCCGTGTCCAGCGCTGGGATCATCCGCTCAGACTTTGCGCTGGTCTTTGCGACCCCTCATCACTCAGGCCATTTCGACGAGATCATCCGTGAGGTCAAAACCGTAACCGGGGCCTCCCGCATCACGGGCTGCAGCGGGATCGGTGTCCTGACCCATCAGGAAGAGATCGAGATCGGCCCAGGAATCGCCGTGATGGCCGTACACTCGAACATGATTTCCGGATACACCTTTCTCTACCGCAACCTCTTTGAGAGAGACTCCATGATAGGCCATGCCATCGGGGAGTTTGCCAAGCAAATGAGGAAGAAATCCGAACTGCTCATTCTTTTCCCGGACCCCAACTCGGTTCATGTTCCGGCACTTCTGAACAGCATTCAAGAAGAGTGCGGTTCACCGCTCACCCTGATCGGGGGCTGTGCATCCGGAGAGGAAAGCCGGAAGCAGACCTACCAGATCGGTGACCATGATACGGCATCCGGCTCCGTCTCCGGGATCTATCTAACCGGAGAATTTTCACATGCCATCGGGATCGCCCAGGCCTGCCATCCGGTCAGCGGCCCCCTGCTCGTGACCCGTGCCATGGGGGGACGGATACAGGAGCTTCGCGGACGCCCGGCGCTGGAGCACCTGCTGCAGCTCATCCAGGAACCCGTAGCCGAGAACCTCCCTTCTGCCCTGCGAAATCTGTTGATCGGCCTTCCGGTGGATCCGTCCAGCACCGAGCTCCAAAGCGGCAACTACATTGTCCGCAAGATCACAGGGATAGATCCTTCGGACGGGAGCATTCTGACCTCGGAGACGGTCACTGAAGGCCAGCCCCTGTCGTTTGTGGTTCGTGATGAAACAAGGGCAGCCCAGGAATTCGAAGAGATGCTCGAAAACCTTTCACAGGCCCATCTTGCATGTCCGCCCCGGTTCGGGCTCTATTTCCAGTACGCCGGGAGGAGAGACTCCCTCTGCAGGACCATGCCTCTTAAAATCCATCTTATCCGGAAATACTTTGGAACCATGCCCCTGATCGGCTTCTTCTCCGATGGGGAGATCGCACCCGTAGGCAAGATCAACTGCCTTCACACCTTATCCGGGGTCCTCGCCCTGATTTCAGACCCCATGGAGTAAAGACAACCTTTGATTAAATATGGTTGTCATTGTCCGGTCCCCCGATCGGACAATCCATGGTTCGACAAGCTCACCATGACAATTGTCACCCTGAGCCTGCCGAAGGGTGGATTCCCCGATCGAGTCGGGGAATGACGCTTTCAGAGAAATATTTACCTATAAATTTGTCTCACACCCGGGGTAATCCTCTTCTGGACAAAAAAGGAGTTTTGTGCTATTAATTAGAGACGTAAGGGGTTTATTCCAAGGGGTTTCAAATGAACGAAAGGGGATGATCTTATGAGGATTGAAATGACTGGAGAAGAGGTCCTGCTCCTCAAAGAGGCCCTGACCTGCATGATTTCCGAACTCAGTATGGAGATCAGGGATACCGATCAGAAGGATTTCCGGGATCATCTGAAAGAACGGAAAATGATTCTGATGGGTCTGTTCGACCGGCTGGAAAAGACGGTTGTTGCTGCATGAGAATCGCTTGTGCAAACCTTTGCCCGTAAGAATGTCATACCCTCTTTTGGGGCGGGGAAGGGGTGATAGGCATTTAGATTTAAAAGAAGGGGGATTATTTTTATTAAAATCCGCCCGCCTGCGCAATGGAATCCCCTTACGTCCGCATCCCGTCCATACGATCATAAGCAGGATCTACAGCCTCAAAAGCCTCAACCTTGCCTTCCAATACCATGGCCGGTCAATCCTTTTTTTATGCGCCGGGGACCCCCGGAATGCCTGCATGGACTTCCTGAAGTATATCTTAGCCTTATCGGAGTCCCCTTTTCTAAGCTGCAACTCACCGATCTTGAAAAACCCTTCCGAGCTGGAGGTATGAATTCCTGTAAAGGCTTCATAGGATTTGAGGGCTTCATCCAGTTCATTTCTTTCGACATGATAATCCCCCATCCGAAGATAAGGCTCGCCGTACCGGTACCGAGGGTCGAGTTGAACGGCCTTTTGAAGATGGTTCTTTGCCCGATCCAGGTCCTTGAGATAGAGATATCCTACCCCGAGATAGAACTGTGTTTCAGGAATATCTGACATCCTATTCAGGGCCCGGCCGAGATACTCCACCCCCTCCCGATACCGTTTCATGCGTACCAGGTCCCGTCCAAGGTCGCTCAGCGCCTCGGCATTGTGGGGATTGAGCATGACTTCTCTTTTAAGCCTTGAGACCTCTCTGCGGGTGCGTAAGGGCGCCGAGAAATCCGGGAGCAGACCGATATACCGGCGGTCCAGGACAAAATAAAGAACCAGGACAATCAGGAGGGAAAGAAGCGAATTCCGGGTGATCAGCATGAGAATGTAGAAAAGAAAAAGCTTGGACACGCGCTCTCCCTGACATGAGATATGATGCAGGCCTACTGTAACATAAAAAATAAGGTTCTTCTATCATTTAGTGGGTAAAAGGGGTCGAGGGGTGGAGGGGTCGAGGGGTCAAGTGAAAGACTGAAACGCAAACTAAAAAAGGAAACACCAAATCTTATGAAAACCCTAGGCAACAAGATGGGAGTTTTCGAGGTAAAAACCCGGCTTTTTTATGCTCCCTTGATCTCTCCCTTTCGAGAGAAGATCAAGGGAGCAACGGATTCATTCAGGCGCCGATATGTCTTGAGACCAGTTTGGTCATCTCAAACATACTGACTTGGCTCTTTCCTCCAAAGATCGTCCGGAGCTTATCATCCGCATTAATCATTCTCCGGTTGATCCGGTCCTGAAGGCCGTTCCGTTTGATGTAATCCCATAACTTTCTGGTCACCTCTGTCCTCGGGATGGCCGTTGACCCAACCACGGCACTGAGTGCGCCGTCAGGTTGAACCGGTCTCATGAATGCAACATTGGGTTTGCGTTTCGTCTTCTTGGGTGCGGCTTTCTTTACAACTTTTTTCTTGGGTGCGGCCTTCTTTGCAGTTTTCTTCTTGGGTGCGGCTTTCTTTGCAACTTTTTTCTTGGGTGCGGCTTTCTTTGCAGTTTTCTTCTTGGGTGAAGCCTTCTTTGTAATTTTCTTCTTAGCAGCCATTGAAGCCTCCCTTTAAAAAAATTTTAGATGCAATACCCCCATCAAATAAATGATTATCTGAATTATAGAAAAAAAAATCATCTTGTCAATGGAAAAAAGAGAGGGAAGACCCATTAAAATGCATTTTAGGATCATCTCCAAAAGAGTGGGTGAAAACATCAGGGGTCAAGGGGTCAAGGATTCCAGGGGTCAAGTGAAGTGCTTTTTAAAAACTCAAGGGTCCGAGGGGTTAAGGGGCTTAGGGTCCAAGTGAAAAGCATAGAAAAAACTGAAAGGTAACAGAAATCAAAAAACCACTTGAATCCTTGAACCCTGGATCTCTATAGGTTCTTGAATCCTCGAACC